>JARKSS010000245.1 GCA_029974175.1 Vicinamibacterales bacterium | reverse complement strand
CCGCCTACATGTCGCCCGAGCAGGTGCGGGGCGAGTCGGTGGACGGCCGGTCAGACCTCTTCAGCCTCGGCGCGATCCTGTTCGAGATGCTGACGGGCCGGCGCGCCTTCGACGGCGCAACAGCTGCCGAGACGATCGCCTCGATCCTGCGCGACACGCCGGTCCTGCCGTCGTCCGTTCCGCCGGCCGCGGCCGCGATCGTGAGGCGCTGCCTCGAGAAGCAGCCCGGACGCCGGCACGAGTCGGCCCGGCAGCTGGCCGAGGCGCTCGACGCCGTCCTCGGCCGATCGTCGCCCGGCGTCGCGGCTGCCCGCCTGGTGCCGGTGGCGGTGCCCGAGGAACCGCCCCGCGTTGCCGTGCTGCCGTTCACCAACCTGGGGCGCGAGCCCGAGCAGGAGTACTTCAGCGACGGGCTGACCGAGCAGATCATCCACGAGCTGACCCGGATTCGCGGCGTGCGCATCGTCGCCTGGCAGTCGTCCGCCAAGATGAAGGGGCACGAGGAGAACATCCACGAGGCGGCCCGGCAGCTGGGTGTCGAGCTGCTCCTGGTCGGGAGCGTCCGGCAGGCGCGCGATCGTGTCCGCATCGCGGCGCGGCTGGTGGAGGTCACGACGGGCTACTACCGGTGGTCCGAGACCTACGACCGGCAGATCCTCGACCTGTTCGCGGTGCAGGAAGAGATTGCCCGGGCCATCGCGGGCACCTTCGAGCGCACCCTGGGCGGGAGCGCCGTCCGGCGCGAGCGGCGCGCGCCGGCCAGCCTCGAGGCCTACGACCTCTACCTGCGCGGGCGCTTCGTCGGCAGCCAGCGCACCAAGGCCGGGCTCATCGGCGCGGTCGAGTGCTTCGAGCAGGCGATCGCGCTCGACGAGGAATTCGCGCTCGCGCACGCGGGGCTGGCTGACGCGCTCTGCCTGCTTAGCGACTACGGCCTCACGGCGCCCGAGGACGCGATGCCGCGGGCGAGGGCGGCGGCACTGCGCGCGCTCGATCTCGACCCCGGTTCGGGCGAGGCGCACGCCTCGTTCGCGTTGATCCATTCGATCTACGACTGGGAGTGGGAGGAGGCCGAGGCGTTCTACCGCCGGTCGATCGAGCTGAACCCCGGCTACGCCACGGCCCACCACTGGTTCGCGCTCGACTTCCTTGCCAACGTCGGCCGGCTCGACGAGGCCCAGGAGGAGCTGGACCTGGCAAGGCAGCTCGACCCCCTCTCCGCGATCATCCAGGAGGGGAAGCCGTACCTGCTGATGATGCAGCGGCGGTACGACGAGGCGCTGGCCGGCTTCAAGGCCCTGGCGGATCTTCAGCCCGGGTTCTACAAGGCCTACACGACGATGGGGCGAACCTACTCGCTGATGGGCCGCTACGAAGAGGCGATCGCGATGCTGGAGCGGGGCCGGGAGCTGTCCGGCGGCGAGGTGCCCAACATCCTCGGCGCGCTGGGGCAGTCGTTCGGGCTGGCGGGCCGGCCCGACCGGGCCCGCGAGCTGCTCGACCAGCTGGCGGCGCTGTCGCGCGAGAAGTACGTCCCGGCCACCTGCTTCGCGCTGATCCACGCCGGCCTCGGCGAGCACGACGCCGCGGTGGACTGGCTCGAGCGGGGCGCCGAGCGCCGCGACCTGCCGCTCTCGTCCATCAAGACCCACCCGGCCTACGACAGCCTTCGCGAGCACCCTCGCTTCCAGGCGCTGCTCTCACGCCTGCGGTTTCCCGGGTAGGACTGCTGTCACCGCAGCTGCTGCCGCCACGCCCGCGCCCGCTGGAACACTTCGGCGAGGCGGTCGCCGTGCGGGAGGTCGTCGCGCAGCGCCTCGAGTTCGTCGATCAGGCGGCGCAGGGCAAGCGAGAGGCAGTCGGCGTTGGCCGCGCAGACGTCGCGCCAGACGCCGGCGGGGCTCGAGGCGAGACGCGTGGTGTCGGCGAGGCCCTTGCCGGCCAGGGCGAGCCCTTCCTCTCCCGCCAGTTCGCCCGCCACCTCCATCAGCGCCGAGGCCACGATCTGCGGCAGGTGGCTCACGGCCGCCATGAGCCGGTCGTGCTCCGTCGCTTCCAGCGTTCTGGGCACCGCCCCGAGGGCGCCCACGAATTGCTCGACGCGTGAAACGACGGGCGGCGGCGTGTCGGGACCCGGCGTGAGCAGCCAGGGGCGGCCGTCGAACAGGCTGGCGGAGGCGTGGGCCAGTCCTCCCTCGGCGGCGCCGGCAAGCGGGTGTCCGCCGACGAACTGGCGCTCCGCGCCGGCCCACCGCGCCGCGGCAAGGATGTCGCGCTTGGTGCTGCCGGCGTCGGTGAGCAGCGCGTCTTCGCGCGCGCGGCGCGCCAGCGCGGGCAACAGCGCCGCGTTGGCGCCGACGGGCGCCGCCTGCACGATCAGGTCCACATCGTCGAGCGATGCGAGCTTCGTCGAGGCGCGGTCCACGACGCCCCGAGCGAGCGCATCGCGCACCACCTCCTCGTCGAGATCCATCCCGGCCACCACGGCTCCGGGCCACGCGCGCCGCACCGCCAGCGCCACCGAGCCCCCGATCAGCCCGAGCCCGGCGATGCCGACGCGGCTAAATCCGGCTTCGTCGCCGCTCATCGCTCCGAGCCCTCCGCCAGGCCTGAGCCTTGAGCCTTTAGCTCTGAGCCCTCCGTCGGCCCTGAGCCTTGAGCCTTGAGCCCTGAGCCCGTCTTCACGCACACCCGGCGTCCGATTGCCGGGCCGATGATCCTCAGCTCGCCCATGAGGTCGTCGAACTGCGCCGGGTAGAGCGACTGCGCGCCGTCGCTGAGCGCCTGGTCGGGATTGCAGTGGACCTCGACGAGCAGGCCGTCGGCCCCGGCGGCGACGGCGGCGCGTGCCATCGGCACCACCTTGTCGCGCCGCCCCGTGCCGTGGCTTGGATCGACCACGACGGGGAGGTGGCTGACCTTCTTGACTACCGGGATGGCCGAGAGGTCGAGCGTATTCCGGGTGGCGTTCTCGAAGGTCCGGATGCCGCGCTCGCAGAGGATCACGTCGCGGTTGCCGCCGGCGAGGACGTACTCGGCCGAGAGCAGCCACTCCTCGATGGTGGCCGAGATGCCGCGCTTGAGCAGGACCGGCTTGCGCACCAGGCCCAGCTCGCGCAGCAGCGTGAAGTTCTGCATGTTGCGGGCGCCCACCTGGAGGATGTCGGCGTAGCGCGAGACCACCTCGATCTGGGCGACGTCCATCACCTCGGAGACCAGCGGCAGGCCATGCCGGTCGGCGGCGCGGCGCAGCATCTGCAGGCCTTCCTCGCCCAGCCCCTGGAAGGCGTAGGGCGAGCTGCGCGGTTTGAAGGCGCCGCCCCGGAGCAGCTTCGCCCCGGCGCGCTTGACGGCCGCGGCGGTCGCCTCGACCTGCTCCTCGGTTTCGGCCGCGCACGGCCCGGCCGCCACGATCACCTCGTCGCCGCCGATGCGCACGTCGCCCACGGTCACCACCGTGTCGTCGGGCGTGAACGCCCGGCTGGCGAGCTTGTACGGCTGCGAGACGCGGAGCACCTCGTGCACGCCGTCGAGGATCTCGACGCTGGCCGGGTCGATCGCTCCCGTGTTGCCGACGACCCCGATCACGGTGCGCGAGACGCCCGTGGACCGGTGCACGGCCAGGCGCATGCGCACGAGCGCGTCGATGACCCGGTCGATCTGTTCCTCGCTGGCTCCCTCTTGCATCACCACTACCACGATGCTCCTCCTTCCCGCTCCGCCGATTCCTCGAACGCCGCCTCGAGGCGCCGCGCCTCGTCGATGATCCGCTCGAACAACCTCGCAATCGCTTCCTCGCCGAGCGGCCCGCCCAGCCTCGCGGTGACGGCCCGCGAGTGGCGGATCACCGCCTGTTCCCGGTCGCCCTGGAAGATCGGCAGCGCGTCGCGCCGCTTCAGCCGCCCGATTTCGATCGCGCACGCGGCGCGCGCGTTCAGCAGCGACACGAGCTGGTCGTCGATCGCGTCGATCCGGGCCCGCAAGTCCTCGATGGTCACCCTGCCCTCGCACCAAAAGAAAAAGCCCCTTCAACCGGTTGGCTGAAGAGGCTTGGTTGGTGGTTCTCGAAAACGGTTTTCGACCCGCTCCCCT
>JARKSS010000236.1 GCA_029974175.1 Vicinamibacterales bacterium | reverse complement strand
GCTGGCTCAATCTGTTAGTCAGTTTTCAACGGAATCCGCCGCTGAGAATCTGACAAAGTAGTGCTAGGGGCTAGGGGGGCCAGGGGGAAGGGGATGGCGCCGGGAAGGCGATAGACCAGGAGGGCGATTAACGCAATTGTGATTTTGATTACAAGTTTGCTGTTGAGCTATTAGCTCGGCTGTAGAACTAACCGGGAATTTGCCGAGCTTCAAGCTCGGCATTCCCCTTGCCCGCTTGCGCCGGCGGCCGGCCCGTCCGCACCTGATTCCAGCGCCGGTCACTTCCACCACGACACGACAGCCGCCACCGGGGAGGCCAGGGGTGCGTACCCACAGCATCGTCATGTCTCGTCCATCTCACGCCGCGCTGTTGCTGGCTGGGACGCTGAGCGCGCTGGCGGTTGGCGCCGCGCAGGCTGCGCCGCCTGCCCCCTGTCGCTACACCATCTCGCCGTCCGCGGTGACGGTGCCGGCTGCCGCCGGAAGCGGCACCTTCACCCTGGACACCGGTGCCAGCTGCAAGTGGAAGACGAGCTTCGACAGTGGCTTCCTGAAGACAAGCCCTTCGTCCGGGACGGGTCCGGCGACCGTGACCTTCACGTACCTGGAAAACACGGGTCGCGCGCGCTCGGGCAGGATATCGGTCAAGAGTGTCAGCCTCACCGTGACGCAGGAGGCGCCCGCTGCCGAGCCCAACCTGCCGCCGTACGCGGATGCCGGTCCGGCGCAAATCGTGCCGGGTGGCAGCGAGGTGATACTGCCCGGCTCGGGGACCGACCCCGAGGGGCAGCCATTGACCTTCTCGTGGGCGCAGACCTCCGGCCCCGAGGTGTCGCTCTCCGACCCGGCCAGTCCCAGCCCCTCGTTTGTCGCGCCCGAGGCGGCGAGCGAGGCGCAGGTGCTCGAGTTTCAGCTGGTCGTCAACGACGGCGTGCACGACAGCGCCCCGTCAAGTGTGGCGGTGACGGTGTCGGCCGACGCCGGCTACCCCGACGAGCCGACGGTGCTCTCCGATGTGGCGAGCATCGCCGAGGCGTTCGCCACGCCGGGCCGCTACAAGATCGCGCCCGGCACCTACGTCGGGAACTTCGTCGTCAGCGGATCCGACATCACGGTGGAGGCCGAGGGCGTCCGCTTCGAGCCGCAAAATCCCTACGCCGCGACCCTCACCGTGCTGGGCAGCCGGGTCAAGGTGGCCGGCCTGACGGTGGCCAACGGCGCGCCCGACCGCGACACGATCAACGTCGGCTCCAACGCCATTTCCTCGATCGCACTGCTGCCGCACGACGTGACCCTCGAGCGGGTGACTGCGGAGGCCGGGGCGAGCGGCGGCCATCGAGGCTTCGGCCTGCACGGCGTGAACATCACGTTGACCGACTGCCGCGCGACCAACTTCTGGGAGGCCGGCCGCGACAGCCAGGCGATCTGGATCAACAACGGACCGGGGCCGTACACGATCCTCGGCGGCTATTTCGAGGGGTCGGGCGAGAACATGATGGTGGGCGGCGCGCTGCCCGGCATCCTCGATCCGAGCGGGATCCCCTCCGACATCACCGTGCGCGGCGCCCACTTCTTCAAGCCGCTGGAGTGGAAGACCAAGCCGGGCGCGGTGAAGAACCTCTTCGAACTGAAGGCGGGCCGGCGGGTGCTGGTCGAGGACTGCCTGTTCGAGAACAACTGGAAGGACGCGCAGGCGGGCTCGGCCATTCTCATCAAGGCCGACAACCAGGGCGGCACACCCTGGATGGAGACCTCCGACGTCGTCTTCCGCAACAACATCGTGCGGAACAGCCCCAGCAGCTACGTCGTCAACATCCGCGGCTTCCACCCGACGAACCCCGCCGCGAGGGTGCGGAACGTGACCTTCGAGCACAACCTCTTCGACGGGGTGACCTACGGCATCCAGTCGGGCGAGGGGGTGGACGGGCTGACGGTGGTCCACAACACGTTCTACCGGATCACGGGCACGTTCCTCTTCTTCTACGGCGGGCTGCAGCCCGACGGGACGATCTTCAAGACCGATCTCACCTTCAGGGACAACGTGCTGCACGAGGGGGCGTACGCGGTGAAGGGAGACGGAGCGGCCGCGGGCGTGCCGACGCTGACCAAGTACACGAACACGCTCGACTTCACCGGCAACGTCATCGAGCGCGTGAACCACTGGTACACGTATCCGGCCGGGAACACCATCCTCGAACCCGGGACCCTCGACACCCTGCTGGACCCGGTGACCCGCAAGTACCCCGGCGACGCAGGGTACTAGCACGCCCCAGCCCAGCCCCCAGCCTGCCCCCAGCTCCACTTCTGTGATCCCGCTTACGAGCGTGGCGGATCGAAGGAGTGGGCAAGTGGCGGAACGCGGGCAACCGGCGCAAGGGGCGCACGGCACCGCCCTTGCGACCATCGATCGGTTTGGCGTGGCCCCCCGGCGTGACGGCATGCTCATTCACCAGGACAAGCGAAGACAGGGAACCGGGAGGCCGTTGGTGCGTACGAGCGCGGCGTGGACGAGGCGTTGCGGCATGGCTCTCATCCTGGCGGGCCTTGTCGCCCTCACGGCAAGCGGGGTGGCCCAGACCGGGCCAGCGATGCTGACCGATGCGGGTGCGATCGTGGCGGCCTTCCGCACGCCAGGCCAGTACACGATCGCGCCCGGCACCTACGTCGGCAACTTCGTCATCTCGGGCTCGGACATCAGCATCGAGGCCACCGGGGTCCGCTTCGAGCCCCGCGACCGCTACACGCCGGCGCTGACCGTGCTGGGCAGCCGCGTGAAGGTGGTGGGGCTGACGGTGGCCAACGGCGCCCCCGACCGCGACACGATCAACGTCGGCTCCAACGCGATTGCCTCGATCGCCGCGCTGCCGCACGAGGTCACGCTCGAGCGGGTGAGCGCGGTGGCCGGACCCGGAGGGGGCCATCGGGCGTTCGGCCTGCACGGTGTCGGCATCACGCTCGTGGACTGCCGCGCGACGGGGTTCTGGGAGGTCGGTCGCGACAGCCAGGCGATCTGGATCAACAACGGGCCCGGGCCGTACACGATCCTGCGCGGCTACTTCGAGGCGGCGGGCGAAAACATGATGGTGGGCGGGGCGCTGCCGGGCATCCGCGACCCGGGCGGCATTCCCTCCGACATCACCGTCCGCGGCGCGCACTTCTTCAAGCCCCTCGACTGGAAGGCCAAGCCGGGGTCGGTGAAGAACCTCTTCGAGCTCAAGAGCGGGAAGCGCGTGCTCGTCGAGGGCTGCATCTTCGAGAACAACTGGAAGGACGCCCAGGCGGGCAGCGCCATCCTGATCAAGGCGGACAACCAGGGCGGCACCCCGTGGATGGAAACCTCCGACGTCGTGTTCCGCGGCAACGTCGTGAAGAACAGCCCGGACGGCCCGGCCGTCAACATCCGCGGCTACAACCCCGCAAACCCCGCCGTCAGGGTCAGGAACGTCGTCTTCGAGAACAACCTCTTCGTCGGCGTGAACGAGGGCATCCAGTCGGGGGAAGGGGTGGATGGCCTGCGGGTCGTGCGCAACACCTTCCTCACCATCAGCCGCACGTTCCTCAGGTTCTACGGCGGGCGGCTGGCGGACGGCACGATCTTCAGGACGCCGCTCACCTTCAACGGCAACGTCACCCACGAAGGTGACTACGGGTTGAAGGGAGACGGGACGGCGTCGGGCATCCCCACGCTCGACACCTACACCCAGGTGATCGAGTTCAAGGGCAACGTGATCGAACGGGGCGTCCGTGCCTGCAGCTATCCGCCGGGCAACACCCTCGTCGCTCGCGGCACGCTGGCAGCCTCCCTCGACCCCGAGACCTACGAGTACCCGGGACCGGCCGGCTACCTGCCGGAGCTGAAGGCGCCCGCGAAGCCCACCGGGCTGGTCGTCAGGTAACGCGCCGGCCCCTCCAGACCAGGCTCAGCATCGCGAGGCCGAAGGCGAGCATCACGATGCCCCAGCGCAGGTTCACGTTGATCCCGAGCGACGCCTCGTAGATGGCCGGGTCGCTGATCAGGCCGTAGCCCGCGAGCAGCAGGCCGAGCAGCACGAACAGGAGGCCAATGGGAAGGCGTAGGTCCATGACGGCTGCACCCTTCTACCAGAAGTAGACGTTCAACAGGACGGCTCCCGCCAGCACGAGCGCCCCGAGCAGGGCGGGGCGCCGGTACCAGGCCAGCCCCTCGTCGGTTTGCTTCGGGGTCAGCGAGTAGACCAGCCCTCGCAGCTCTTCGGGGTTACGCGGCTTGGTGACGAGGCTGATGACGATCGTCAGCACGAAGCAGGACGTCCAGGCGACGATCGCGCCCCAGAAGTTCTGCGCCATGTCGCTCGGATACGTGTGGAGCAGCCCCGCCCGTCCTCCCTGCACGCCGGTCAGCACGTAGTGGACGGCGGCGGCGCCGGTCCCCCCGAGCAGACCCCAGAAGGCGCCGTTGGCCGAGGCGCGCGCCCAGAACATGCCGAGCAGGAAGGTGGCGAACAGCGGCGCGTTGATGAACGAGAAGACCAGCTGCAGCAGGTCCATGATGTTGTTGAACGTCATGGCCACGTACGCGGTGCCGATGCTGGCCGCCGTGCCGAACACCGTCGCCATCCGTCCCATCCACAGGTAGTGCGCGTCGTCCTGGCCGGGCCGGATGTAGGTCTGGTAGATGTCGTACGTCCAGACGGTGTTGAACGCCGTGACGTTGCCGGCCATGCCCGACATGAAGCTCGCGAGCAGCGCCGTGAGGCCGAGGCCGAGCAGCCCCGGCGGGTAGAGCTTCTGGAGGAGCAGGGGCAGCGCCAGGTTGTAGTCGGTCTTGCCTCCCTCGGAGAGGCCCTCGGGGCCCACCAGCGCGAGGGCGACCATCCCCGGCAGGATCACCAGGAACGGAAAGAGCATCTTGGGCACCGCGGCAACGATCGGCGTGCGCCGGGCCGCGTTCATCGACTGGGCTGCCATCGCCCGCTGCACCACCAGGAAGTCGGTGCACCAGTAGCCGAACGACAGGACGAAGCCGAGCCCCATGACCATCCCGAACCACTCGACGCCCATCGGGTTGGCCGCCGCGCTGCCGAGGTGCTGCCACGATTCGGTCATCACCCCCGGCGCGTAGGGCCCGACGATATTGGGCGCCGCCAGCCGCTCCTGCAGGCCGCTCCAGCCGCCGACGACGCCCAGGCCGAGGATCGCGAGCGGGAGGAACCCGAAGACGATCAGGAAGAACTGCAGCACCTCGTTGTAGATCGAGCTGGTCAGCCCGCCCAGGAACGTGTAGAGCAGCACCACGCAGGCGGCAATCAGGATGCTCGCGTTGATGTCCCACCCCAGGAACCGCTGGAACAGCAGTCCCATGGCGTACATGCTGATCCCCGACGAGAAGATCGTCATCACCGCGAAGGAGATCGCGTTGAACCCGCGGGTCTTCTCGTCGAAGCGGAGGCGCAGGTACTCGGGCACCGACCGGGCGCGGCTGCCGTAGTAGAACGGCATCATGAAGACGCCGACGAAGACCATCGCCGGGATCGCGCCAACCCAGTAGAAGTGGCTGGTGAGGATGCCGTACTTGGCGCCGCTCGCCGCCATCCCGATCACCTCCTGCGCCCCCAGGTTGGCCGAGAGGAACGCCAGGCCGGTGATCCAGGTGGCAAGGCTTCGGCCCGAGGTGAGGAAGTCCACGCTGGTTCGCATGAACCGCTTCAGGGCCCAGCCGATGCCGATGACGAACACGAAGTAGAGGCCGATGACCGTGTAGTCGATCGCCTGCAGCTGCATGGGCCGGCATTATAGTGTAGGGGCGACCCTTGTGGTCGCCCGGTTGAGCGGCGGCCCCTGTGGTTGCCCAGACGCGGCCCTCGTGGTCGCCCCGGTGAGGGTGCCATGCGCGAATCGCTTCTCGATCGCTTCTGCCGTTACGTGCGGGTGGACACGCAGTCGAGCGCCACCTCCACGACCTACCCGTCCACCGAAAAGCAGAAGGACCTGCTGCGCATCCTGGTGGACGATCTGCGGGCGGCCGGCGTCGAGGACGCCGCCATGGACGAGCACGGCTACGTGATGGGCACCCTGCCGTCCAACCTGCCCGAGGGGCATCCCGCCGCCGGCCGGGTCCCGGTCATCGGCCTGGTCGCCCACGTGGACACCTATCACGAGGTGCCTGGCGCCAACGTCCAGCCGCAGGTGCACCGCGATTACGACGGGGGCGACCTGGTGCTGCCCGGCGACCCCGCGGTCGTGATCCGGCCGGCCGAGGAGAAGGAGCTGGCCGCGTGCCGCGGCCTGACCCTCATCACCTCGGACGGGACGACGCTGCTCGGCGCCGACGACAAGGCGGGCGTGGCCGAGATCCTCGAGGTGATGTGGCGCTACCAGGAGGATCCCTCGCGCCTGCACCCGACCATCCGCGTTGCCTTCACGCCGGACGAGGAAGTCGGGCGCGGGACCGAGCACTTCGACATCGGGCGTTTCGGGGCGGCCGTCGCGTACACGCTCGATGGTTCGGGCGTTGGCGAGATCGAGGCCGAGACGTTTTGCGCCGACACGGCCGTCTTGAAGGTCGAAGGCGCCGACGTGCACCCGGGCTACGCCAAGGGCAAGATGGTCAACGCGGTGCGCGTGCTGGCCGACCTCGTGATGGCACTGCCGCAGCACCGGACCCCCGAGACGACCGAGGGACGCGAGGGGTACCTGCACCCGATGGGCATCTCGGGCAACGTGTCCGAGGCGACCTGCCAGGTTCTCGTGCGCGCCTTCACCGAGGAGGAACTTCACGAACTCGAGGACCTCCTGCGGGCTGCCGCCTCCTGGGCCGAGCGCAAGTACCCCGGCGCCAAGGTGGGCGTCGAGGTCAAGGAGTCGTACCGGAACATGCGCTACGTGCTGGACCAGCACCCGCACGTCACCGAGTACGCCGAGGAGGCGATCCGGCGCGCGGGCCTCGAGCCGAAGCGCTCGTCGATCCGGGGCGGCACCGACGGGGCCCGCCTCAGCTTCATGGGCGTGCCCACCCCCAACCTTTCCGACGGGAGCATGAACTTCCACAGCAAGAAGGAGTGGGTGCCGCTCGAATGGATGGAGAAGGCGGTGGAGACGACCCTGCACCTGATGGACGTGTGGGTGGAGAAGGGCCGCTGACAGCACAGCAAATAGCTGACAGCTGACAGCTGACAGCACCGCAGCTGGTGAGCCCGCCGGCCGAGGGACAGCTCGAGCGGGAGCGTCGGGGGTGTTGGATCGCCAATCCAAGCTGTTGGATTTGCGGCCGGCGTATTGCCCCCTTCTCGCCACCATTTCTCACCCAATTCGCCCCTTCCGCCCCGGCCCGGGCTGGCATCGCTTGTGCTCCATCGCCCGAAGGCTCGGTTCGAATCGTCCCTCTCCGCGGCGTTCCCGGACCCCCCAGTTCGGCGTCCACGGTCACACGGTCGGGTCCGGCGGTCCTTGTTTCCCACGCTCCCCTTGGCGTTCACCTTCGCCTTGGCGCGGGTTGGCTCGTGTCGCGAGCGGCCCGCCAGGATTCCGCCGCGTCCCCGGCCACCCGGCAGGCCGTGGACGGCTGCCGCGGCGGCGTGCGGCGCGTTCCATCCGGCCGGCGTCGTCACTCTGTTCGTCGTTCGTGGCGTAGGTTCGTAGGGTCGCGGCCGTTCCCGGGGGGAACGGTCGCAGCGGGCGGCAGGCCAACCGGGGGCCGTCCTCCCGTCATCACAGGAGTGGACATGACACGTTGCAGGGCTCTAGTCGCGCTGATCGCGTTCGCCTTGCTCTGTGCGCCGGCCGCGATGGCGCAGGAGCAGCGCGGGGCGATCGAGGGAACCGTCAAGGACACGTCGGGCGGCGTGCTGCCCGGCGTGACCGTCGAAGCGAAGAACATTGCGGTCGGCAGCATCGCGACCACCGTGACCGACGCCGTCGGCAAGTATCGTTTTCCGGCCCTGGCACCCGGCCGGTACGAGGTGACCGCGAGCCTGACCGGCTTCACGGCGCAGAAGTTCGAGGCCATCGAGGTGCTGCTCGGGCAGATCAAGACCGCCGACTTCACCCTCGGCGTGGCCGGCCTCTCCGAGACGGTCCAGGTGTCGGCCGAGACGCCGCTGGTGGACGTGCGGCAGAGCGCCCGCGCGACCAGCATCCGCGACGAGCAGATCGACATGCTGCCGAAGGGGCGCGACTTCACCTCCGTGGTGACGCAGGCCGCCGGCGCGAACAGCGAGAGCAAGTTGGGCGGGCTGTCGATTGACGGCGCGAGCGCCAGCGAGAACCGGTACATCGTGGACGGCGTCGAGACGACCAACCTGCAGAACGGCACGTCGGGCAAGGACCTGATCGTGGACTTCCTCGAGGAGGTCCAGGTGAAGTCGTCGGGCTACACGGCCGAGTACGGCGGCGCCACGGGCGGCGTCGTCAACGCGATGACCAAGAGCGGCACGAACAACTTCCACGGGAACCTGTTCGGGTACTTCGAGGGCGATGCGTTCGAGGGCGGGCGCCGTCCCGAGCTGCGGACCAACCCGAACGACAGCCGCCAGGCCGAGTACGTGACGTACCCCGAGGACAGCTGGAGCCGGCTCGATCCGGGCGCCTCGCTGGGCGGTCCCATCATGCAGAACCGGATGTGGTTCTTCGGGGCGTACCAGCCGCGGATGACCACCACCAAGCGTGAGGTGAGCCCCGAGACGGCGGCCAACCCGGCGGCCAACAGGTTCAACCAGACGCAGAAGATCCGCGGCCACAACATCTCGGCGAACACCACCGGGCAGTGGGGCAACAGCCTGCGGACGCGCCTCGCCTACAACAACAGCTGGCGCAAGACCGAGGGGCAGCTGCCCGGCCTGACGGGCACGAACGCGGCCGACACCAACTTCGGGATCGACACGACCTACCCGAACTGGAGCCTCGCGGGCACGGCAGACTGGATCGTGCGCTCGAACTTCTTCGTGGGCTTCCGTGCCGGCTACTACTTCTCCGACCGGTTCAACGACGGCGTTCCGTCGGTGGATCGCTACCGGTACTCCTACAGCAACGTCGGGATGGCCGGCGTGCCCGAGCAGTACCAGCACGGCAGCGGCTATTCCAACGTCTTCACGAACAACTCGACGACCCGCGACCAGCAGACCCGGCTGAACTTCCAGGTCGACAGCACCTACTACGCCAACTTCGGCGGCCAGCACACCTTCAAGGGCGGCGTGCAGGTGGACCGCGTGGGCAACAACGTCCTGTCGGGCGAACTGGGCAACTACGTCACCATCCGCTGGGACTCGGACCTGGGCGGGCTGCGCGGGCCCTACGGCTACTACTCGGTCCGCAGCAACGGGACGTACCCGGAGATGGGGTTCGTCACCGAGGGTGACGTCCACACCACCAACATCGGCCTGTTCATCCAGGACGCCTGGACGGTCAACAACAAGCTGACGCTCAACCTCGGCGTGCGCACCGAGCGCGAGCGGGTCCCGGCCTACGTCAAGGGGGCGGGGTACCCGGAGTACGCCGTGGAGTTCAACTTCGCCGACAAGCTGGCGCCGCGCCTCGGCTTCGCCTACGACATCAAGGGCGACGGCAAGTGGAAGGCGTTCGGCTCGTGGGGCGTGTTCTACGACATCTTCAAGCTGCAGCTGCCGCGCGGGTCGTTCGGCGGCGACAAGTGGCTCGAGTACTACTACACGCTCGACAACCCGAACCCCGAGGCTCTGGCCGCCGGGGCCGGCTGCCCGCCCGCCTGCGAGGGTGAGTTGATCCGCGGGCCGATCGACTTCCGGCACGTGTCGCTCGGCTCGGACGCCATCGACCCCGACCTGAAGCCGATGAAGATGCAGGAGGCGTCGTTCGGGCTCGAGCACCAGCTGAGCAACCTGGTCGCGGTGAGTGTCCGCTACGTCCACAAGCAGATCGACCGCGCGATCGAGGACGTGGGCGCGCTCGACGAGAACCAGAACGAGATCTACATCGTGGCGAACCCCGGCTTCGGCCTCGCCAGCAAGACGTACGACCTCGACCTGAACGTCTACCCGATCCCGTACCCGAAGGCGAAGCGCGACTACGACGCCGTCGAGTTCGCGATCTCCAAGAACATGTCGGACAACTGGTACCTGCGGGCGAGCTACATGTGGAGCCGCCTGTATGGCAACTACTCCGGCCTGTCGCAGTCGGACGAGAACGGGCGCACCGACCCGAACGTCGGCCGCGCGTTCGACTACCCGATCATGATGTTCAATCAGCACGGCCAGCCGGAGTACGGGCCGCTGGCCACCGACCGGCCGCACCAGTTCAAGGCGCAGTTCATCTACCAGCTGCCGTTCGGCACCTCGGTGGGCCTGAACCAGTACGTGGCCAGCGGCGTGCCGATCACGCCGGAAATCACGGTCATCCCGCCCAACAACTTCCCGGTGCAGTGGCTGGGTCGCGGGGGCGGCGGCCGGATGCCGGTGTACTCCTATACCGACCTGAGCCTGCGGCACTCGTTCAACGTGGGCGGTGCGCGGCAGATCCAGCTGATGGCCGACGTGTTCAACCTCTTCAACCAGAAGACGGCCATCAACAAGCAGATGTCGATGCCCTACGACCAGGGCGTGAACTTCAACGAGGCCGACTTCTACGCCGGCCGCGTTGACTTCAACGCGCTGATCGCCAACCTCGAGAAGGCGCCGACCTACCTGATGGACAACGGCTTCCAGTCGCCCATCTCGGCCCGCGTCGGCGTGAAGTTCACGTTCTAGTCAGCCGTAGAGCAGGGCTTCGGCCCTGCTAGGCAACGCAAAAGGGCCGCGCGACCCGATGGTCGCGCGGCCCCTTTCTTCTTTCGCCCCGCCTCCGGCCGCTCCCTACAGCACCCCGACGGTTTCGCGCCGGGCCAGCTTCTT
Source organism: Vicinamibacterales bacterium (assembly GCA_029974175.1). Classification (GTDB taxonomy): domain Bacteria; phylum Acidobacteriota; class Vicinamibacteria; order Vicinamibacterales; family Fen-181; genus JARKSS01. The sequence goes on along the minus strand of JARKSS010000236.1, from coordinate 4,424 downwards.
CACCTCGAAGTGCCACTTCCAGATCTCGTAGATGGCCGGGTAGACGACCAGCTCCAGAACGAACGAGGTGAGGATGCCGCCAATCATCGGCGCCGCGATCCGCTTCCACACGTCCGAGCCGGTTCCGGTCGCCAGCATGATGGGGAAGAAGCCGATGAAGGTGGTGGCCACCGTCATGAATTTCGGGCGCAGGCGCCTGGCCGCGCCGTGCACGATCGTCTCCTGGAGGGCGCCGAGGGAGGTGAGCCGACCGTTCTTCTTCGCGTCCTCGTACGCCAGGTCCAGGTACAGCAGCATGAAGACGCCGGTCTCGGCGTCCACGCCGAGCAGCGCGATGATGCCCACCCAGACCGCGATGCTCATGTTGTAATCGAGCAGGTAGAGGTACCAGACCGCCCCGATAGCCGAGAACGGTACCGCCAAAGCCACGATCGCCGTCTTCACCGCCGACCGCGTGTTGAAGTAGAGGAACAGCAGCACCAGGAACAGCGTCAACGGGATCACGTAGGTCAGCCGATCGCGCACCCGCTGCATCGCCTCGTACTGGCCGCTCCAGAGCCACGCGTACCCGGGCGGCAGCTGGACCTTCTGCCGGATCAGCGCGTCGGCCTCCTCGACGTAACTGTCGAGGTCGCGGCCGTCCACGTCCACGAAGACGTACCCCGTCAGCAGGCCGTCCTCGTTGCGGATCATCGCCGGCCCGGTGGCCACCCTGATGTCGGCCAGCTGGCGGAGCGGGATCTGCCGCTGGCCTTCCGACGCCGGCACCAGCACGCGGCCGAGCGCGTCGAAGTCGGACCGGAAGTCGCGCATGTAGCGGACGTTCACCGGGTAGCGCTCGCGGCCCTCCACCGTGGTCGTCACGTTCTCGCCGCCGATGGCGTTCTGCACGACCGCCTGCGCCTCGTCGATGCTCAGGCCGTACCGCGCCAGCTCCTCGCGGTTCCACTCGATGTCGAGGAAGAAGCCGCCGCCCGTCCGCTCGGCGAACACGTTGCGGGTGCCGCGTACCGCCGGGAGCGCCGCCTCGATCTGGATGCCGACCTCCTCGATCTTCGTCACGTCGTCGCCCGAGACCTTTATGCCGAGCGGCGTCCGGATGCCCGTGGAGAGCATGTCGGTGCGGGCCTTGATCGGCATCGTCCAGGCGTTGGACACGCCGGGCAGATCGAGCGCCTCGTTCAGCTCGTTGACCAGCGCTTCCTGCGAGATGCGGTCCGGGGTGAAGGGGCGAAAGGCGGGCTTCAACCACTCGGGCGACCACCCCGAGTACCAGGTAGCGACGCGACGCCACTCGGACTTCGGCTTCAGGGTGATGACGGTCTCCAGCATCGAAAGCGGCGCCGGGTCGGTGCTCGTGTCGGCCCGCCCGGCCTTTCCCAGCACCCGGTCCACCTCCGGGACCTGCCGGATGATCCGGTCAGTCACCTGCAGCAGCTTCTGTGCCTCGGTGATCGAGATCCCGGGCATCGTCGTCGGCATGTAGAAGAGCGCGCCTTCGTCGAGTGGCGGCATGAACTCCGAACCGAGCCGCATGAAGACGGGCACGGTGAGCAGCGTCAGGACAACAGCCCCGGAGATGACCGACCATTTCCAGCGCAGCGACCAGCGGACGACCGGCTCGTACACCCGCATCAGGAACCGGCTGACCGGGTGCCGGTCCTCGGAGCGGATCCGCCCGACCAGCACCGTGTTGGCCACGCGGCGCAGCCAGGTCGGCCGGAAGCTGAACGGCTCGAGCCGGGTGAAGAGCATGCGCAGCGCCGGGTCGAGCGTCACCACGAGGAAGGCGGCGACGATCATCGCCAGCGTCTTCGTGTAGGCGAGCGGCTTGAACAGCCGGCCTTCCTGGGCCTCCAGGGTGAGGATCGGGAGGAACGAGATCGCGATGACGAGCAGCGCCCAGAAGCTGGCCGGCGCCACCTCCTTCACCGCCTCCACGACGACCGCGCGGTAGTCCGCCGTCCCGCGCTCCTCGAGCTTCTTGTGCGTCTGCTCGACCACCACGATGGCCGCGTCCACCAGCTCGCCCATCGCGATCGCGATGCCGCCGAGCGACATGATGTTCGCGGTGATTCCCAGCGCCCGGAACGGGATGAACGCGATCAGCACCGCGACCGGGATCGTGATGATCGGGATCAGCGCGCTGGGGACGTGCAGCAGGAACAGCAGGACGATGAAGACGACGGTGAGGACGACCTCGACGAGGGTTTCGCTGACGTTGCTGACGGCGCGGCGGATCAGCTCGGAGCGGTCGTAGATCGGGACCACCTTCATCCCGTCGGGCAGGCCCGGCTCGATCTGCGCGATCCTGGCCTTCACCCGGTCGATGACGTCCAAGGCGTTCTGCCCCTGGCGCATGACGACGATCCCCGACACCGCCTCGCCTGTCCCGTCGAGATCCGAGACCCCGCGCCGCAGGTCTGGCCCGACGACCACCTGCCCGATGTCGCGGATCCGTATCGGCGTGCCGCTCTCGCTGGCCGAGACGACGATGTTCTCGATGTCGGCAATCGAGCGGGCGTAGCCGCGGCCGCGCACCATGTATTCGGTGCCGCCGAACTCGATCAGGCGCCCCCCCGTCTCGGTGTTGCCGCCTCGCACTGCTTCGACCACCCGCTCGATCGACAGGCCGTAGTTGCGCAGGCGGTTGGGATCGACGTTCACCTGGTACTGCCGGCCGAACCCGCCGACCGTCGCCACCTCTGCGACTCCCCGGACCGACTTGAGGTAGTAGCGGAGGTACCAGTCCTGGTAGGACCGGATGTCGGCGAGCGAGCGTGTGCCGGAGGTGTCCACCAGGGCGTACTCGAACACCCAGCCCAGGCCGCTCGCGTCGGGGCCCAGCTCGGTCTTCACGCCCTCGGGCAGGTTCGAGAGGACGCCCGACAGGTATTCGAGCGTCCGGGTGCGGGCCCAGTAGATGTCGGTACCGTCGTCGAAGATGACGTAGACGAACGAGTAGCCGAAGTCCGAGAAGCCGCGCACCGCCCGCACCCGCGGCGCGCCCAGCATGGCGCTGACGATCGGGTAGGTGACCTGGTCCTCGACGATGTCGGGGCTGCGGTCCCACTTCGAGTAGATGATGACCTGCGTGTCGCTGAGGTCGGGCTGCGCGTCGAGCGGGACGTGGAAGAGCGACCACGCGCCGGCAACGGCCGTGGCCGCGATGAGCAGCAGCACCACGAAGCGGTTTTTCACCGAGAAGTCGATGACCCGGGTGAGCATGGGCTACTTGATGTATTCCGCGGGGCTCGCCTGGAACTTCTCCCTGCATTCCTCGGCGCAGAAGTAGTACGCGTGGCCGTCGTGCCGCACCGCCAGGCCTGCGGCTTCGGCCCGCTTCTCGTCCACGTCCATCCCGCACACCGGGTCACGTGCCGGAACGCCGAAGATGCCGGCCGCGGCCGACGCCATCCGGCTCTCCGAGTCAATCAGGAAGGTGCCTGAGATGACGATGCGCTCGCCCGCCATCAATCCCCTGGTCACCTCGACCTGCCCCCCGAGGCGCCACCCGGTTTCGACCTGCCTCGGCTCGAAGTAGCCCTCGCCCCGATCGACGAAGACGGTCCTCCTGGTTCCCGTGTCCACGATGGCGTCGGCGGGGACGACGAGGCTCTCGGGCAGCGCGACGGGGAACTCGACGTCCACGAACATGCCGGGCTTCAGGACGAGGCCGGGGTTGAGGGTTTCGAGGCGCACCTTCAGCGTGCGCGTGGCCTCGTCGAAGGTCGGCTCGGTGCGGCTGACGGTGGCCTCGAGCGTCTGTCCCTGGTCCCTCGAGGTGACGCGCGCCCGCGTACCCCCGCGAATGAACGGAAGCTGGTTTTCGTAGACGTCGGCGAGAATCCAGATTTGGCGGAGGTCCGCGATGCGGAAGAACTCGAAACCACGGTCGAACCGCAGCCCCGCCGTGGCGTTGCGCTGGAGAACGAAGCCATCCACCGGGGACAACACCCGGATGCTTTGCACCAGCTCGCGCCGGCGGTCCATCTCGCGCAGCTGCAGTTCCGAGACGCCCAGGTTCCGCAGCGTGTTCGCCTGCCGCTGGACGCCGTCAACGAGGTAGTCGTCGTTGAAGATCTTGAGCTGGTCGCGCGGGATGCGCTGGATCGTCTCGAGGCTGGCGTAGTAGGACTGCTGGGCCACCGCGATGTCGGGAGAGTAGAAAGTGGCCAGCACCTCGTTCCGGCGCACCAGCGAGCCGGTCGTTGCACCGTACACCTCCCGCACCCACCCCTCGGACCCGGCTACCAGCGGGTACACCGCGTTCTCGTTCGGAGCGACGCGGCCGGTGGTGCGCAGCACGTGCGTGCCGCCCATGCGCTCGACCACTCCAAGACGGACGCCGATCGCCTGCTGGCGCTCGGGGTTCACCCGAACCGTGCCGGCTGCGCGAGGCACGGCACCATTGCCCACGGCCC
>JARKSS010000232.1 GCA_029974175.1 Vicinamibacterales bacterium | reverse complement strand
TCGCGGCGATGATCTCGTCGGAGGCGCCGCTGCTGCCCCCGTGCGGCTTCATCACCACCTGGACGCCTTTCTCCTGGCCGTACGCCGCCGCATCGGCCATCGCCTTGAAGTAGTGGTCGAACTGCGCCGGGTTGTCGATGCCGAAGGTCATCACCGACTGCAGGCCGAGGAAGGCGGCGTTGTCGATCTGCTTGCGGAGGCTGGCGGTGGTCTGCTCGAGCGGGATGTCGTGGCGGCTCCTGAGCGCCCCCATGATCGCCTTCACCCCGCTGTCGGCAATCGCCTTCTTGAGTCCATCCAGGTACTCGGGCGTCGCATCGTCCGCGATGAACGGGTCCATCTTCGTGCGGGTGAGCAGGCCGGTGACGGTGTAGCCGGCGGCCTTGACGCCCTTCAGCGTCTCGGCGAACGGCCACCGGGCCCACGGACGGTTGAAGCACCCGATCGGCCACCTGGCAGGCTGGGAAGCGGCAAGCAAGGTGGCGGGGTCGCCGATCACGGCGGCCCCTGCCAGCACGACGGCACTGTCGGACAGGAATTCCCGGCGGCTGCGCATCATCGGTGGGGTCCTCCTCTTATCCCTTGATCCGGTCGTTGGTGGCATCCCACTCGACGAACTTCTTCTCGCGGATCGACTTGTTCACCATGTGCGCGCAGGCCGCGGCGCGGTGGCCGAACAGGGCGTCCTCGACCGGCTGCTTGCGCGACTTGACCGACGCCACGAAGTTGGCGATGTGCGCGTTGGTGTCGTCGCGGCCCTCGGCGACCCAGGTCTCGACGCCGCCGGCCATCTTGGGATCCCAGAGGAACGGCGACTCGATCGCCTGCACCTTGGGGTCGTCGTAATACGCCTTCTCCATCGCCTCGGGCCACGAGGCCACGACCCACCGGTTGTCCTCGCGCCGCGGCTCGGGCTTGAAGGTCACCGTGCCGCCGCGGACGATCAGGCTGCCGTTGGTCCCGAGGATCTCCATCCCGGACTCGGCGCCCTGCTCGTTGTTGAAGGTGCAGGTCAGGTTGGCCGTGAAGCCCTCCGGGTACGTCAGCAGCGCGTTCACCGTGTCGGGGACCTCGTGGGTCTTGGAGTACTTGTAGGTCTCGCCGGTGGCCACCACCATCTTCGGCGCCTTGGCGCCGGTGGCGAAGTGCATCCACGACACCAGGTGCACGAACAGGTCGGTCGCGACGCCGCCCGAGTAGTCCCAGTAGCAGCGCCACCGGAAGAAGCGCGCCAGGTCGAAGGGCCGCTTGGGCGCCGGTCCGATGAACTGCTCCCAGTTGACGGTCTTCGGGCTGGCGTCGGGCGGGATCGGGTAGAGCCAGGCACCGCTGTCGCTGTTGCGGTTGTAGGCCGCGCGCACCATGACGACCTTGCCGATCTTACCCCCCTGGATCAGCTCGCGCACCTTGGCGTACTCGGCCGAGCTGACGCCCTGGCTGCCCACCTGGAGGATGCGGTCCGACTTCTTCACGGCATCGACCAGGGCGACGCCGTCCTCCACGGTGAAGGTGAACGGCTTCTCGATGTAGATGTCCTTCTTCGCGGCCAGCGCGTCGAGGGTCATCGTCTTGTGCCAGTGGTCGGGCGTCACGATGAAGACCGCGTCGATCGCCGGGTTCGCGAGCAGCTCCTTGTAGTCGCGGTAGACCACCGCCTTCCCGCCGACGCGCGCCTTCGCCCGCTCGACCCGGCCCGTGTACGCGTCGCACAGCCCGACGATCTCGACGCCGGGCTGCGCCAGGGTCGCATCCATGAGCTGGTGCGCCCGGGCGCCGCAGCCGATGTAACCCACCTGGATGCGATCGTTGGCCTGCACGGTCTTCGCCCTGGCGGCCCTCGTCCCGATCGCGCTCGCCGCCGTTGCCACCACCGTCGTCTTCATGAAATCGCGTCGATTCATCGCAATGCCCCTCGATGATTGCGGGAACGAACAGCGGAAAGGGTGTCTCCCGCCTTCCGGCCTCCGCTCTCGCGTTCAAGGTTACAGGCCCAATACCCCGGTGCTTCCCTGCTCGAGCGCCAGCAGCCACTGCTTCGCCCGAAGCCCCCCGCCATAGCCGACCAGCCTGCCACTCGCGCCGACGACCCGGTGGCACGGCACCACGATTGACAGCGGGTTCGCTCCGTTGGCCAGCCCCACGGCCCGCGACCCGTTCGGGCAGCCCACGCGCCGGGCCAGCTCGCCGTACGACACCGTCTCGCCGTAGGGAACCTGCCGCAGCGCCTCCCAGACCCGCCGCTGGAACGGCGTGCCCGAGGGAGCCAGCGGGAGGTCGAACCGGCGCCGCGTCCCGGCAAAGTACTCCCGCAACTGCGTGACCGCGTCTGCCACGGCAGCCGGGTCTTCCTGCCAGCCGGGCGCGGGCGCGGCAGGCGTGCGGCCCTGCTCGAAAAGGACGAAATGGAGACCGCGCTCGTCGCCGGCAATCAACAGGCGGCCGACCGGGCTGTCCTCCCAGGTGTAGCGCATCTCACTCACCCAGCGTGCCCTACCGGACGCTCCACTCGTGCACGCCGACCGACCAGTCCTTCTGCGCCTGGATCTCGAGGCGGAGGGCGCTGGTGGTCAGCGGCGCGAAGGTGACCTTGTTCCACCGGTCCTTGGCAACGCCAGGCTGCTCGTTGAGAACGACCGGCTTCCACTGCTGCCCGTCCTTGTAGAGCAGCCGCCACGAAGCCGGGACGCGGACGCTCCCGCCCCCGGTGTCGTCGAACCAGTACACCGACGACTCCGACACGGTCACCGGGGCATCGAAGGCGTACTCGACCCACGCGAGATTCCCCTTCTGCGGCGACCAGTGCATGTAGCCCGTCCCGTCGTCCGAAGACTCGGGTTCGTACTGGTCGTTCACGCGCTGCGGGTAGGCAGCCTTCGGCGAAGCGGTCACCTTCGCCTTCGCCGACAGGCCGGGCTCGCGTGCCACGCGGGCCCGCGACGGATCGCGGGCAAGCCACACCGCCATCTCGGTCGCGCCACGGTTGGCCCAGGCGTAGTACGGGATCAAGGTCATCGTCTTCGATTCCGAGGCGACCCGGCCCTCCTTCTCGACAAGCGCCTCGGCCACGCCCTTGATCGCGACGACGCCGCCGAGCAGGTCGGGGCGCTTCTCGGCGGTCAGGGCAGCCCCGTCGCGCAGGACCAGGTTCGCGGCACGGCCGCCGTTGTCGGGCCCCTCGGCGCAGTACACCAGCGGCCCGCGCTCGATGGCGACGCGTCCCCGGTCGGCCTCGACCGCCTCGTGGGCGACCACTCGCCGGATCGGCATCGGCAGGCTCAGCTCGACCTTGTCACCGGCCTTCCACGTGCGGTCGATCACCGCGTAGCCCTTTTCGACGGGAGGCCTCACCTCCGCGCCGTTCACCCGCACCACGGGAGCTCCCGCGGGTGGCTCGAGGTACCGGTAGAGGTCGGAGGGCACGGGCTGGTTCCGGGCCCAGCCGGGGATGCGGACGTGGAGGCGGAACCCGACGGGGCGCTCGGGAACGACCTCGATCAGGATGTCACCCTGCCAGGGGTACTCGGTCTTCTGGCGCAGTTCCAGCTTCGTCCCGCGGGCCGACATGGTGGCGCGCCCCTCGGCGAACAGGTTCACGTAGACGCTGTCGTGGGACGCCGCGTAGAAGTAGCCCGGCACCGAGGTGAGGACGCGGGCGACGTTCGGCGGGCAGCAGGCACACGTGAACCAGGGGGTGCGCTGGTGCTGGCCGAACGAGGCGAGCGGGTTCGGGTAGAAGAACCGGTCGCCCGAGAGCGAAAGCCCCGACAGCACGCCGTTGTAGAGGATGCGCTCCATCACGTCGGCATACTTCGCGTCGAGCGCCAGGCGCTGCATCCGAGAGTTCCACAGGAACGTCGCGATGTTGGCGCAGGTCTCGGCGTAGGCGCTCGCGTTCGGCAGACGGTACGCGGGGCCGTAGCCCTCCCACGCACCGGCCGCGCCGATGCCGCCAGTGATGTACAGCTTCTTGCCCACCACGTCGCGCCAGATGCGCTCGAGGGCGGCCAGGTAGGCCTTGTCCTGGCGCAGGGCGGCCACGTCGGCCGCGCCCGCGTAGAGGTAGCCTGCGCGCACCGCGTGGCCCACCGCCTCGGTCTGCTCGACAAACGGCTTGTGGTCCTGTGCGTACTCGCCGTAGAGCAGCTGCGTCTTGCCGTCCAGCTCGAAGGGGACGCGCCCCTCGGCGCGGCCGCGCGCGTCGATGAAGAACTTTGCCAGATCGAGGTAGGCCGTGTTCCCGGTGACGCGGTACAACTTCACGAGACCGATCTCGATCTCCTGGTGGCCCGGAGGATTGGTCCGCTTGCCCGGGCCGAACTCCTTCACGACCAGGTCGGCGTTCTTGATCGCGATGTCGAGCAGGCTCCGCTTGCCGGTGGCCTGGTAGTGGGCCACGGCCGCCTCGTACAGGTGCCCGACGTTGTACAGCTCGTGGCTGAGGTAGAGGTACGACCACCGCTGCTTGCCCACCCAAGGCTGCGGCGGTGGCCCGCCAATCGTCCGCACCGTGTAGAGGTACCCATCCGGCTCCTGTGACTTCGCGACCTTGGCGATGAGCTGGTCGATCTGCCGGTCGAGCGCCGGGTCGGGCTTGATCGCCAGCGCGTACGACGCGGCCTCGATTGCCTTGAACACGTCGGAGTCGTCGAACGGGAAGACGGAGCAGAACTGCCCCTCCTGGCCGCTTGCCATGGCCACGGCCGCCCGCTCGAAGTTCTCGACGCGCCGGCTCTCGATGAGCTGGGCCAGGTTGTGGGGGATGGTCACCGTGCGGTTCCGCTCGAGGCGCGGCGCCCAGAACGAGTCCGCGAGGTGAACGTCGGTGAAAGGGACCGGGGCCGCCGGGTAGTCAGCCCGGGGCTGGGACGACACGACCGCGGTACAACCAGCCAGGACGGCGACAAGAAGTGCTTTGTTCATGGGTCTTCCGAATCAGCTCTCAGCCTCGGACGGGCCGTACGCCCCCGTAGAATACCCCGAGCCGGGCCGGCGTGACGCAGGGCGGGGCCCGTTCGTGTTATGTATGGCGCAGATTCGAGGATGCGCCACTCGAAGCGGTTACGGGTCACCGTAACGGTGGTAGCCGGGTACAGGGGCCGGAGAGGTTTCGTGGAGGGGCTCGGCGGAAGGGTCACGAAGCCTCGAACACGAGGCTGCAGCAGGTGACGGCCCCCTCGGCCTTGGCCAGCTCGGAAACATCCACCGGGCGCACGTCGAGCCCCCGGGCCTCGAGGCGTGCCCGGGTCCCGGGAAAGGCGCAGGGGTAGACGAGCGCGTCTCCCACCCTGAGGGCGTTGGCCGCGAAGGGCTCGTCGGGATCGACCTCGAGGCGGTCGAAGGCGCGGACCCAGTCGCCGGTCCAGGCGGGGTTCACGAGGAGGAGGTTGGGAGCCACCTCGGTGACCGCGCTCTTGAGGTGCAGGCAGGCGCGCACCTCGACGGCCACCACCTGGTACCCGAACGGCCCGACCAGCCCTTCGAGCTGCTCGATCGCCAGGCCGGTCGTGCGGGTAGAGAGGCCGACGTACAGGGTGCGGCCGATGCGCAGCACGTCGCCGCCGTCGATGGTGGCGGGGGCGGCGATGTGCACCGCGGGGCGGTACGGGCGAAGAGCCGCCTCGACGGCCGGCACCTCGAGCCGGCGGGACGGGGCGCCCGGGCGTGTGAGGACGGCAATCTCGTCGAGCACGATCGCGCAGTCCTCGACGAACACGCAATCGGGGAGACTGTCGCCGGCGGGCAGCCGCTCGACCTGGCAGCCGAGCGAGGCCAGGCACCGTTGGTAGGCCGCGTGCTGCGCGCGCGCCCGCGCGAGGTCGATCGGCTGGCGGGCGAGGTGCGTGAGCTGGCACTGCTCGAATGCCGGGCTGAGATCGCGGGTGACGGCCAGGAGCGGCACGGGAAGCAGGTTATCAGCTTCCAGTTTTCAGTGACAGCTTTTCGGTGCACGCACGAAAGGACGTTCTGGATGATCGAAGAAATCACGCTGCGGGAGCTGGACACCGGGCGGTTCATCGAGGAGAAGGTGGCCGAGATCAGGGCCGCGGTCGGCGACGGCGAGGCCATCAGCGCCCTCTCGGGCGGCGTGGACTCCTCCACGGTCACCATGCTGGGGCACCGGGCGCTCGGGCCGCGACTCAAGTCGGTGTTCATCGAGAATGGCCTGATGCGCGAGGGGGAGGCCGAGCGCGTCGCCGGGCTCTTCGCTTCGCTCGGGGTGCGCGTTGACATCGTGGACGCCCGCGACGAGTTCTTCGCGGCCCTTGCGGGGCTGACCGACCCCGAGGAGAAGCGCGAGGCGATCACCCAGACTTTCTACAAGAAGGTCTTCGGGCGGATCGTCCGCGAGAGCGGCGCGCGGTCGCTGCTGCAGGGAACGATCCTGACCGACGTGGACGAAACGGTGGCGGGGATCAAGCGGCAGCACAACGTGTTCGAACAGCTCGGCATCGATCCGCAGGAGGCCTTCGGCTATCGGATTCTCGAGCCGCTCATCCAGCTCCGCAAGGACGGTGTCCGGGCGGTTGGCCGCGCGCTCGGCCTTCCCGCCGAGCTCTTCAACCGAATCCCCTTCCCCGGCCCGGCGCTGGCGGCCAGAGTGATCGGCGAGGTGACATCAGGGCGGATCGACACGGTACGGAAGGCAACGACGGTGGTGGAACGCCTGCTCTCGGGGGTTGGCGCCTTCCAGTACCTGGCCATCCTCCACGAGGACCGGGTGACCGGCATGCGCGGCGGGAAACGCCAGTTCGGCGCGCAGATCGAGGTGCGCTGCTGGGACAGCCTCGACGCGCGCCAGGCAACGCCGACCAACCTGCCGTACGAGCTGCTCCGGCGCATCGCAGACGAGATTCTCGAGGCGGTGCCCGAGGTGGTGAGCGTGACCTACAACATTGCCACCAAGCCGCCATCGACGATCGAGGCGGTGTAGAGAAGGCTCAAGGCTCAAGGCTCAGGGCTCAAGGCTCAAGGCTTGTAAGCGAGCGTTCGGCGTAAGCGCGACCATCACTCCGAGCGGAGGGCGGCCACCGGGTCGATGCGCGCGGCCCTCCACGCGGGGATGCAGCAGGCCCCGGCTGCCACCAGCAGCAGGAAGAGGGCAATTGCCGCGTAAGTCAGCGGGTCGGTCGGCGACACGCCGAACAACAGCCCGGAAAGCACCCGTGTCAGCGCCACGGCGCCGGCCAGGCCCAGCGCCAGGCCGGCGAGCGCCAACGCGAGGCCCTCGACGACGACCAGGCGAACCACGCCGGCCGCATCGGCTCCGAGCGCCATCCTCAAGCCGATCTCCCGGGTGCGCCGCGCCACGCCGTAGCTCAGGACGCCGTGAATCCCGATCGCGGCCAGCGCCAGGGCCACCAGGGCGAACAGCCCGACGACGAGCAACGTGAACCGGCGGGTCGAGACCGACCGCGACAGCGTCTCGGCGAGCGGCTCGACTCCGAACACGGCCAGCTCGGGATCAATCTTTCGCACCATCGCCCGCACCGACGGAGCCAACGCCAGCGGTTCGCGGCCGGAGGTTCGCAACAGCAGGGTTCTTCGCGGGCACCAACCCCCTCGGCGCCCGGATTCGGCTCTGGGGTACCGAGCGGACGGTGGTCGGCGTGGTGGGCAACGAGAGGGGGCGGCAGCTGATACTCGGCCTTCAGCGTGCCGGCCGCGCGGAACCCGGGGTCCACGCGCCACAGCTCCCAGAAGCTCCGGAGCAGGAGGCCGGCGGCGATGACCAGCATCACGGCCATCGCCACCTCGCCCGTAACCACGGGAGTAGTATTCCCGGACATGCGCATCCGCCGCGCGTACCTTCGCGCCGTCGGCGCCCCGATCGACTGACCGCGGTCACGATCTTCTGGAGGCGATGGAGAAAGAGGAGGAAGGAAACGCGGCAGGGCAGGGCCGGGGCCCTGCCCTACCGCGGTGACGCTGCCCTGCTACGCGATCGTGATGTCCTTGTCGAGGTAGACGTCCTGGATGATGTTGAGCAGCTTGACGCCCTCGGCCATCGGCCGCTGGAACGCCTTCCGCCCGGAGATGAGGCCCATGCCGCCCGCCCGCTTGTTCACGACGGCGGTGAACGCCGCGTCGGGGAAGTCGCTCTTGCCCGACGCCCCGCCCGAGTTGATGAGTCCCGCGCGGCCCATGTAGCAGTTGATCACCTGGTAGCGCGTCAGGTCGATCGGGTGATCGCTGGTCAGCTGCGTGTAGATGCGCTCGTCGAGCTTGCCGTAGCTCGAGTTGCCGGTGTTCATCGCCTTGAAGCCGCCGTTGTTCTCAGGCAGCTTCTGCTTGATGATGTCGGCCTCCAGGGTGACGCCTAGGTGGTTGGCCTGGCCCGTCAGGTCGGCGCTGACGTGGTAGTCCTTGTCCTTCTTGAACGCCGAGTTCCGCAGGTAGCACCACAGCACGGTCGCCATCCCCAGCTCGTGCGCGAGCGCGAAGGCCTGCGACACCTCGACGATCTGGCGGCTGCTTTCCGCCGACCCGAAGTAGATCGTGGCCCCCACGGCGGCCGCGCCCATGTCGGCCGCCTGCTGCACCTCGCCGAACATGATCTGGTCGAACTTGTTCGGGTAGGTCAGCAGCTCGTTGTGGTTGATCTTCACGATGAAGGGGATCTTGTGCGCGTAACGGCGCGCGACGGCCCCGAGCACGCCGAAGGTCGAGGCCACGGCGTTGCAGCCGCCCTCGATCGCCAGCTTGACGATGTTCTCGGGGTCGAAGTACGCCGGGTTCTTGGCGAAGCTCGCCCCGCCCGAGTGCTCGATGCCCTGGTCCACCGGCAGGATCGACATGTAGCCGGTGCCGGCGAGGCGGCCGGTATTGAAGAGCCGCTGCAGGTTGACGAGCACCCGGTTGTTGCGGTCGGAGGGCGCCCAGACCCGGTCCACGAAGTCGGGGCCGGGCACGTGCAGCATGTCCTTCGATACGGTCTTGCACTCGTGCTCGAGCAGGAAACTTGCCTTGTCGCCGAGCAGTTCCACGATTTCCTTGTTCACTCGCTCCTCCTCGCCTCAAGCCTCACATAACCGGCCGGCAACATCAAGTGGCAGCGGGCCGGCCGATTCCCACTGTACACTGCGCCGATGCACGCGACCGTCCCGGCCCCGCGCGCCCTTCGCCCATGAGGCCGGTCACCATCCTGAAAGCGCTCGCCGCCATCGCCCTCTGGGGCGGTTCGTTCGTCGCCACCAAGATCGCGCTGCGCGAGCTGTCGCCGCCCTTGCTCATCGCCGCCCGCTTCGGCCTCGGCCTCGCCTTCCTCCTGGCGCTCCTGGCGTGGCGGCGCGAGGCGCGCCTCGCCGACCGGCGCGACCTTGCCTGGCTCGCGCTGCTCGGCGTCATCGGCGTGACGGTGCACCAGCTGCTTCAGTCAATCGGCCTGCTGACCACCACGGCGACCAATTCGGGATGGATGATTGCCCTCATCCCGGTGTTCACCGCCGTCCTGGCCCGCCTGATGCTCGGCGAGCCGTTCGGGCGCCGCAAGGTGCTGGGCCTTGCCGCGGCATCCGCCGGCGCGCTGGTCGTGGCCGCACGCGGATTCGACCTCGCGGGGCTCGTCGCAAACCCCGCCCCAGGCGACGGGCTGATGCTGCTCAGCGCGGCCAACATGGCCCTCTTCACCACCTGGTCGAAGCGCGTGATCGGCCGCTACCCGCCGGCCGTCACGATGACCTACGTGCTGGCCTTCGGGTGGCTCGCCTCGCTGCCGCTCGCCGCGGCCGACCATGGCTGGCAGGCGTTCGCCAGCCTCACGGCCGACGGGTGGTGGAGCCTGGTGTTCCTCGGCGTGGGGTGTTCGGGGGTCGCCTACGCCTTCTGGTACGACGCGCTCGCCGAAACCGACGCCTCGGCGCTCGCCTCGTTCCAGTACATCCAGCCGATCGTCACGCTCGCCGTCGCCAACCGCGTCCTGGGCGAGCCGGTGACGCCCGCGGTCGTGGCCGGGGGCGCGGCCATCCTGGCGGGCGTCTGGCTGGTCAATCGGCCACGACTTCCCTGACCGCCGCGACGATTCGCGCCGCCGAGATGCCGAACCGGTCGAGCAGCTCCTCGGGCTTCCCGCTGCGAGGGATCTCGCGCACGGCAAGCCGGCGGACCGTCGCCACGCCGGCAGTGGCCTCGGCCACCGCGTCGCCGATCCCGCCCGCCTCGTAGTGGTCCTCGACGGTGATCACCTGGCCCTTGGTCGCCGCCGCGGCCTTGCGCAGGGTCTCGCGGTCGATCGGCTGAACCGAGTAGAGGTCGATCACGCGCACCGGCAGGCCCGCTTCGCGCAGCTGCTCGTAGGCCTTCAGGGCCTCGAACACCGTCACGCCGGCCGCCACCACGGTGGCCACGTCCGCGTCGCTCGAGCGCAGCACCTTGCTACCGCCGATCGGGAACGTCTCGTCCGGGCCGTAGATGACCGGCGTCCTCGGCCGGCTCGTCCGGATGTAGGCGGGCCCGGGAGTGTACGCCATCTCGACGACGAGGCGGTCGGTGCTCACCGCATCGCACGGGTAGAGCACGGTGAGGTTGGGCTGCGCCCTCATCATGGCGAGGTCTTCGAGCCCCATCTGCGACGGGCCGTCCTCGCCGATGGAAACGCCAGCGTGCGACCCCGACATCTTCACTCCTACCCCGCTGATGGCCGCCATCCGCACGAAATCGTAGGCCCGGGTGAAGAACGCCGCGAAGGTGGCGGCGAAGGGGATCGCGCCGCGGCTCGCCAGCCCCATCGCGGTCCCGACCATCGACTGCTCGGCAATGAAGCACTGGTAGAAGCGCTGGGGGAACGCCTTCTCGAACTTCTCGCTGAAGGTGGAGTTGCCCACGTCGCCGTCGAGGGCGACGATGCGTGGGTCGAGCTCGCCGAGGCGAACGAGCGCCGTGCCGTACGCCTCGCGGGTGGCCACCTTGTCGCCCACCTTGTAAGGGGGCGCGGAGGGCCGGGCGGGACGGGCCGGCTCGGGACCGGCCGTCGTGCGCGGCGGCCCGGGGATCTGCGGCGCCGCGACGTCGGGCCCGCCGCCCTCCTCGAGGAACTGGCCCCTGAGCTCGGCAAGCGCCCGCGCCTCTTCCTCCGGCTTCAGCGGCTTGCCGTGCCAGCCGTTCTTCCCCTCGACAAAGGATACCCCCTTGCCCTTGATCGTGCGGGCCACCAGCACGGTCGGCCGGTCGGTGGTCCGGCGCGCGGTCTCGAAGGCGGCAAGCAGCGCCGCCAGGTCGTGGCCGTCCACCTTCTCGGCGCGCCAGCCGAACGCCTCGAAGCGCCGGACGTACACGTCGAGATCGTGCCCGGCCGCCGTCTCGCGGCTCTGGCCGAGGGCGTTCACGTCGATGATCGCGCAGAGGTTCGACAGCTCGTAGAAACGCGCCGCCTCGGCCGCTTCCCACACCGAGCCCTCGGCGGTTTCACCGTCGCCCAGCAGCACATAGGTCCGGTAGGCGGAGCCGATTCGCCGGGCATTGAGCGCGATGCCGACCCCGGCGGCCAACCCCTGGCCGAGCGACCCGGTGGCCACGTCCACGAACGACAGCCGCGGCGTCGGGTGCCCCTCGAGGTCGGAGTCGATCCGGCGCAGCTTGAGCAGCTCCTCGCGCGGGACGAGGCCGGCCTCGGCCCAGGCCGCGTACAGCAGGGGCGCGGCGTGCCCCTTCGACATCACGAACCGGTCGTTGTCGGGATCCTCGGGGTGCCGGGGATCGAAACGCATCTCGGCGAAGAACAGGGCGGCCACGATCTCAGCCGCCGAGCAGCAGGTCGAGGGGTGGCCGCTGCCGGCCGCGGTCGTCGAGCGGATGGACTCGATCCGGAGCCGGGTGGCGACGTTGTGCAGGACCGGGATCAGGGCATCGTGCGCGAGCATCGGCAGGACCTCCAGAAAGCCAGTCGTTCATTATCTCCGGAGACCCCTCCTTGGCGAAACGGTCGCGGTGGTTTTTTCGGGGCTGGCCGCCCCGCGGGCTGCCGGGCCGGGATGGAGAGCGGAAATCCGTCGCTGAACGGTTTATGCTCGTGCCTATGACCCACAGCCTCACCCTCATCCCCGGGGACGGGATCGGCCCCGAGGTCACGCGGGCCGTCGTTCGCATCCTGGCCGAGGCCGGAGTCCCCATCGAGTGGGAGCGGGAGGAGGCCGGCTTGGTGGCCGTCGAGCAGTTCGGCGACCCGCTTCCGCAGCGGATGCTCGACTCGATCCGCCGCACGCGCGTCGCCCTCAAGGGCCCACTCACGACGCCGGTGGGACAGGGCTTCACCAGCGTGAACGTCGGCCTGCGCAAGACGCTCGACCTGTTCGTGAACCTGCGGCCGGTGTTCAACCTTCCCGGTGTCGCGGCGCGCTTCGGGCACCTCGACCTGGTGCTGGTACGTGAGAACACCGAAGACCTCTATTCGGGCCTCGAGCACGAGGTCGTGCCGGGCGTCATGGTGAGCATGAAGGTGATCACGCGGGCCGCCTCGATGCGGATCGCCCGCTTCGCCTTCGACTACGCGCGCCGCCACGGCCGCCGCCGCGTGACCACCGTGCACAAGGCGAACATCATGAAGCGCGGCGACGGGCTCTTCCTGGCCTGCGCGCGCGAGGTGGCCGCCGAATACCCGGAGATCCAGCACGACGACCGGATCGTGGATGCCGCGTGCATGCACCTCGTGATGAGGCCCGAGACCTTCGACCTGCTGCTGATGCCGAACCTGTACGGCGACATCGTGTCCGACCTGTGCGCCGGCCTGGTGGGCGGCCTCGGGGTGGTGGGGAGCGCCAACCTCGGCCACGACGCGGCGGTGTTCGAGGCGGTTCACGGCACGGCGCCCGACATCGCCGGGCAGGACGCGGCGAACCCCACGGCCCTCCTGCTCTCGGCGCTCATGATGCTGCGGCACATCGGCGAGGAGGCGGCCGCCGAGCGGATTCGCGGCGCGCTGACGCGCGTGCTCGCGGACGGGCAGGTCCGGACCCGCGACCTGGGCGGACGGGCGACCACGACCGAGTTCGCCGACGCCATCTGCCGCGAGCTGGCCGCCGGCTGACCAAGCCCCGGCGAAGCAGGCATCCACGCCGCGAAGCCTGGTGTATAGTTGCGCGCAATGGTCGATGCAATCAGCCGGGCCGTCCTCGAACGCGAGGAGGTCGTCCGCTACCTGCGCGGCGGGCATGGCGAGGATCCACGCACGGCGCGCGAGCGCGTGGACAAGTACCTCGCGGAGCTGCAGACCACCCAGCGCTACCCCCTCTACCGGGCGCTCAAGCACCCGGTCTATCCCCTCTTGCGGAAGATCGAGCGCCACGTCGAGCACATCGACCGGGCGAGGGCGGCCGCCAACCTCGGACGGGTGTTCTGGGCCTCGAACCACAAGAGCCACGCCGACTACCTGATCGAGCCGATCGTCCTCGACGATGCCGGCATCCGGCCCCCGGTGATCGCGGCCGGCATCAACCTGTTCGGCGGTCCGCTGGGACTGCTGCACCGGCACGTCACTGGCGCCGTGCCGATCCGCCGGAACACCAAGGACCCGGCGTACCTCATCACGCTCAAGGCCTACATCGCCGAGCTGCTGCGGCACCACGACATCCTCTTCTATCCCGAGGGCGGCCGCAGCTACAGCGGCGAGCTGAAGCCGCCCAAGACGGGGCTGATTCACGCGGCCATGCAGGCGAAGGTCGAGAACCTGGTGGTCGTGCCCCTCGCGATCTCGTACGAGCTCGTGCTCGAGGACCGGATCCTCTCGCGGCAGGGGGTCAAGCGCCGCCAGCGGTCGTTCTCGAGCGAGCTGGCCGAAATGGTCCGCGACGCGGTCGGCTACCGCTCGCGCGCTTTCGTCACCTTCGGGGAGCCCATCCCGACCGCGGGTCGCGACCCTCATTCGAGGCGCGACATGCTCGACTTGGCCCACGAGGTGCTCGCCGCGATCGGCCGCCTGTACAAGGTCACCGCGACGGCGGTCGTTGCCGCGACCATGCGCCCGCGGACGCCGGTGCGCGAGCTGGAAGAGCGGGCCGAGGCCCTGGTGGTCCGGCTGCGGGAGGAAGGGGCGAACCTCGCGGTCGAAAACGGCCGCCAGGCCGTGGCCGAGGGGGTTGCCGCCCTCGAGCGGCGGGGTGCCGTCGCCTGCGACAGCGACCGGGTGCGAGTGCGCAACCGCGCGCTGGTCCGCTACTACGCCCGTACCATCGAACACCTGGTCAGCCCTCGCCGCGGCGCCTTGCAACCTTGAATGCTGTCGAAGGCCCTGTTCCACGCACTGGCTGCCAGCCGGCCCCTCGAACGCCTCGCTTCGCGGTACGGCATGGCGCCCGGTGGCTTTGCGCGCCGCTTCGTCGCCGGCGAAACCGTGCAGGAGGCCATCGAAGTGGGCCGCGCGCTGCAGGCCAGCGGCTTCCTCCTCACGCTCGACCAGCTCGGCGAACGGGTTTCGACCCTCGACGAGGCCGACGCCGCCTCGCGGGCCTACGTCCGCACGGCTGCGGAGGTCGTGGCCTCGGGCATCGAGCGCAACATCTCGGTCAAGCTGTCGCAGCTCGGGCTCCACCTCGATCGCGCCGTCTGCACCGACAACCTGCGGCGGATTCTCATGTCGGCCGCACCGCAGGGCTTCTTCGTCCGCGTGGACATGGAAGAGTCCTCCACGGTGGACACCACGCTGGACATCGTCGCGACCCTCCGCGAGCAGGGGTACCGCGAGCTGGGCGTGGTGCTGCAGTCGGCGTTGTTCCGAAGCGAGCAGGACCTGGCGCGCATGCTCGAGCTTGGTGTGCGCGTGCGCCTGGTGAAGGGGGCGTACCGAGAACCGAAGTCAGTGGCCTACCAGAAGAAGCGCGACGTGGACGCGGCCTACGAGCGGATGATGCGGCGGCTCCTGGCCGAGGGTAACTACCCGGCCCTGGCGACCCACGACCCCCTGTTGATCGAGCGCGCCCGCCAGTTCGCGTCGTCTCGCGGAATCGGCCTCGACCGCTTCGAGTTCCAGATGCTGTACGGCGTGAGGCGCGACCTGCAAACCAGTCTTCTCTCAGAAGGCTGCCGCGTTCGCATTTACCTGCCGTTCGGGCGCGAGTGGTTCCCTTACTACATGCGGCGGCTCGGCGAACGCCCGGCCAACGTCGGGTTCGTCGTCCGGAGCCTGCTTCGCGAACGGTAACAGCTCCGTAACCGCCCACGCTGGCGGGATCAGCGGCCGGAGCAAGTTGTCCTCCCTCTATACAGAGGCCGGCCCTTTCTGCATCGTTCACGGACTGCCGTGGTTACACTTCTGCAATTCGACGCCCCCACGGCCACCCCTTCGCTCGCGACACGGTTCCCAAGCGCGGTCTTGCAGGCAGATCGCGACCGAGCTCAGCCTTTGGCATGCTCTTTGATTCCAGCTCGGGTATGAAGACTAAAGGCCCCCATCAGTCACTTTCGCTGTCGCTGGCCGACACCGACTTCCAGGAAGGCCGACGGCCCGGGGTAATCGCCACCACGATGTCGTGGATCCAGCAGGGACTGTGCGCGCTTCACGGCCATGACGCCTTGCTGCAGTACGAGCGGAACCGGATCTTCCTGCGCTGCACGTCGTGCGGGCACGAGACCCCCGGCTGGGACCTCTCGCGCACGCGCGCGGCGGCCGCGCCCGCCGAAGCGCCTGCGAGGCCGGCTGCGGCCGATCTCGCCGAGGTGGCGTAGGGTCGTTACTCGACCCAGTCCGCGATGAACACGTTGGTGTCGCCCTCGCGCGCCGACCAGCGGTTCGACGCGAACACCAGTCGTTTGCCATCCGGCGAGAACATCGGGAAGCCGTCGAAGGTCGCGTCGTAGGTGACCCGTTCGAGCCCTTGGCCGTCGATGCCAATCAGGTAGAGGTCGAAGTTCCGCCCGCGCGGGTCGTCCCTGTTGGACGAGAAGATGATCCGCCGTCCATCCGGGTGGAAGTAAGGGGCGAAGCTTGCCGCCCCGAGGCTGGTCACCTGGCGCAGGCCGCTCCCGTCGCGGTTCATCACGAACACCTCGAGGGCCGTCGGCCGCCAAAGCTCCGCCTTCAGCAGCGAGCGATAGTCCTCGAGCTCCGGGCCCTTGGTCAGCGTGCGTCCGCGGAAGACGATGGATCGCCCGTCGGCCGAGAAAAAGGCCCCTCCATCCGGACCGGGGCGCCGGGTCAGGCGGCGCACGTCCGACCCGTCGCCGTTCATCGAGTACAACTCCATGTCGCCGTCGCGCACGCTGGTGAAGACAATTCGCCCGTCGGGCCCGATGGTCGCCTCGGCGTCGTAGCCGGGCGTCGAGGTCAGGCGTTCGAGACCGCTCCCGTCGGCGCGCGCCCGGAAGATGTCGTACCCCGCGTAGATCGGCCAGACGTAGCCTCGCTCGAACCCCGGCTTGGGCGGGCACTCGGGCGACGCCAGGTGGGTGGAGCCGTAGACGATCGACTGGCCGTCGGGATAGAAGAAGGCACACGTCGTGCGGCCCTTGCCGGTGCTGACCAGCCGCTGGTCGCTGCCGTCCACGTTCATCGTGTAGATCTGGTCGCAGCCGGACCCGGGCTTGGTGGCCTGGTAGATGAGGCGACGGCCGTCGAACGAGAAGTAGGCCTCCGCGTTCTCGCCGCCGTCGGTCAGCATCCGGATGTTCGCGAGGTGGCGCTCGCGCGGGTCGGGCTGCCGGGGCTGCGGTGCTGATTCCGGGGCGGGCAAAGCCCGCGAAGCGGCGACAGGAAAGGTGCCGGCCAGCGGCACGGCCAGGGCGAGAGCGGCGAGCGCGGCGGCAGGCCACGCGGGAAGCGCGCTGCGCAATCAATCCTCCTTGCTGGGGTAGTCCCTCTCCCCACCTTAACACACGCCCTCGCCAAACGCGCCAGCCCATCGCTTGCGTCTACAGCGGGCAGGCCAGCCCCCTTGCACCTCCTGCACCTCCCGCACCAGCACCTTCCTGCACCTCCTGCACCTCCTGCACCACCTGCACGACGTGATGCTACGATCCCGTCATGCCCGTCTCCGAGGATCGCGTGTACGCGGTGGCCGAGGCGGTGCGCGCGGCGGGCGGCCGCGCGCTGATCGTCGGCGGCTGGGTGCGCGACCGCCTGCTCGGGATCACCTCCAAGGACGTGGACATCGAGGTGTACGGGCTGCCGGCGCCGCGACTCCGCGCGGTGCTCTCCACCTTCGGCCATGTCGAGACCGTCGGCGAGAGCTTCACCGTCTACAAGCTCGGCGAGCTGGACGTGGCCCTGCCCCGCAGGGAGTCGAAGACGGGCCGCGGCCACCGCGGCTTCACGGTCGAGGGCGATCCGTCGATGAGCGTGGCCGAGGCCGCGCGGCGCCGCGACTTCACGATCAACGCGATTGCCTGGGACCCGTTGACGGGGGAGTACGAGGACCCCTGGGGCGGCCGTGGCGATCTCGATCGCCGCCTGCTGCGCGTGGTCGATCCCCGCACGTTTCCCGAAGACAGCCTGCGCGTGCTGCGCGCGGCACAGTTCGTCGCCCGCTTCGAATTGACGGTCGAGCCGGCCACGCTCGATCTGTGCCGGCAGATCCCGCTCGACGACCTGCCCCCCGAGCGCGTGTGGGGCGAGGTCGAGAAGCTGCTGCTCCTGCCCGACCGCCCCTCGCTCGGGTTGGCGTTCGCCCGCGAGGCGGGCGTCATCGGCCGGTTGTTCCCCGAGCTGGAGGCGCTCGTCGGCTGCGAGCAGGAGCCGGAGTGGCACCCGGAGGGAGACGTCTGGACGCACACCCTCCTGGTCGTGGACCAGGCGCGACGGCGCATCGGCGATCTCCCGCGCGCCGGCCGCATCGCGATCATGCTGGCCGCGCTCTGCCACGATCTCGGCAAGCCGGCCACCACCGCGTTCAAGGACGGCCGCATCCGCTCGCTCGGGCACGAGGAGGCCGGCGTGGCCCCCGCCACCGCGCTGCTCGACCGTCTGAACGTGCAGTCGATCGACGGCTGCGACGTGCGGACACAGGTGCTCGGCATGACGGCGCACCACCTGAAACCCGGAGCCTGGTACAAGGTGAAGGACGAGGTGGGCGACGGGGCCTTCCGGCGCCTCGCACAGAAGGTGGACCTCGAGCTGCTCGCCCGCCTGGCGGCAGCCGACTGCCGCGGGCGTCCCGGCAACTTCGACTGCACTGCGATGGAGTGGTTTCTCGACCGGGCCCGCGCGCTCGGGGTCGAGCACGAGCCGCCCAAGCCGTTGCTCCTCGGCCGCCATCTGCTGGCGCTCGGCCTGAAGCCCGGGCCTCGCATTGGAGAAATCCTGAAGGAGGTCTACGAGCTGCAGCTCGATGGCCGGGTCACGACGACCGACGAGGCGATCGAAGCCGCGAAAAAGGTCCTCTCGGACCAGGAGGGTCAGCCCGCCAAGTAGCGGGTCGCCTCAGCGGCCGGCGATCAGCCTGCCGAACAGCTCGGCATCCACGTTGCCGCCGCTG
>JARKSS010000213.1 GCA_029974175.1 Vicinamibacterales bacterium | reverse complement strand
GCCGCACCTGCTCATCGCGGGCTCGACGGGCACCGGGAAGTCGGTGGCGATCAACAGCATGCTGACCAGCATCCTGTACCGCGCCACCCCCGAGGACGTCCGCCTGATCATGATCGACCCGAAGCGGCTCGAACTCGGGATGTACGAGGAGATCCCGCACCTGCTGACGCCGGTGGTCGTCGATCCCAAGGCCGCCTCGAACGCGCTCGCCTGGGCGGTGCGCGAGATGGAGGAGCGTTACAAGACGCTCGCCGCCGAGGGCGTCCGCAACATCGAGCAGTACAACCGCAACATCCGCCACCAGATGGAGGAGAAGCGCGACGCCGAGGAGGAAGGCGTGGAGCTGCGCACCCTCCCCTACATCGTGGTGGTGATCGACGAGCTGGCCGACCTGATGATGGTGGCGAGCAACGAGGTGGAGGAATCGATCTGCCGCCTTGCGCAGATGGCGCGGGCCGTCGGCATCCACCTCTTCCTCGCCACGCAGCGCCCGTCGGTGGACGTGATCTCGGGCCTCATCAAGGCCAATCTCCCGGCGCGCATCTCTTTCCGCGTGTCCTCGAAGGTCGATTCACGCACGATCCTCGACGGCAACGGCGCCGAGCAACTGCTCGGCAAGGGCGACATGCTCTACCTCCCGCCCGCCTCCGCCCGGCTGATCCGGTTGCACGGGCCTTACATCTCCGAGCAGGAGAGCGCGCGCCTGGCGGGCTACCTGCGCAAGCAGGGGAAGCCGATCTACGACACCACCATCACGGCCGACGAGAAGGCCACCGACGGGCTCGAGTTCGAGAAGGACGATCTGTACGACGAGGCGGCCCGGATCGTCGTCGCCTCGGGGCAGGCGTCCATCTCGTACCTGCAGCGCCGGCTTCGCATCGGGTTCAGCCGCGCCGCACGGCTGGTGGACATGATGGAGTCGGAAGGGCTGGTCTCGCCGGCCTCGGGCAGCAAGCCGCGCGAGGTGCTGGTGGACAAGAACTACTTCGACGAGGTTGACGCGCAACTCCGGTGACGATCCTGACCTCGCGGCCCGCTCGCCTCGCGCTGCTTGTCGCCGTGGTGGTGGCCCTGGCCGCACCCGCCGGCGCGCAGCGCGCGCAGGGACGGCCGGCGTCTCCGCCGGGACGCGAGCGGCCCGTCCGGATCCACGACGTGAAGCGGACCCGGCTGACCGAGGCGGTCCGCATCACGATCGAACTCGACCGCGAAGTCCCGTACCGCAGCGAACGGCTCGACGGCCCGCCGCGCCTGGTCTTCGACTTCCTCGGCACGAGACCCGCCCCCACCCTCGTCCAGGGCTCGCTCTCGTACCCCGACGACGTCGTGCGGCACATCCGGGTAGGGCGCCATCCCAACGACGTCACGCGCGTCGTCCTCGACCTGACAGGAGTCCAGCGCTACTCGGTGTTCGCCCTCTACGATCCCTACCGCCTGGTGATCGATTGCGTGCGCGCCGCGCAGCCGGCCGTCACGGTGGCGGCGCGGCCGCCGCTGTCCCCGCCCACCGAGCCAAAGCGTACCGCTCGTGAAGCGGAGCCGGCTGCTTCCGGATCGAAGCCGGCGTCCGCCGCCGCAGCCCCGGCCCCCCTTCCTCCGGAGAGAGTCTCCGACCCCGCGATCGTCGCCGCCGACGTCGAGCCGAGCCCGGAGCCCGTGGTGATGTTCTCGCGACGGTTGCGCGTCGTCTTCGTCCCGCTCGCCGCGACGCCCGTGCCCACGCCGATCGAGATCGAGGCGGAAGAACCGCCCGCAACGGCCGGCAGGACTCCCGCCACCGAGGCGCCGGCCGCGGCCTCCGCCGCTCCGCCGCCCTCCACGTCGAAGCCGCCGGCAGCCGCGGCAGGCGCGCGTGGCGGGAAGCCGGTGACGCCCGCGCCGCTCAAGGGCGGGTACTCGCTGGCCAGGCAGCTCGGCCTCGGCGCAACGCGCATCGTCATCGACCCCGGGCACGGCGGGCGCGACCCTGGCGCGCAGGCGCGCGGCATCTCCGAGGCGGCCATCACGCTCGACATCGCGCTCCGCCTGGAGAAGCTGCTCAAGGCGGCAGGACTCGAGGTCGTCCTGACGCGCCGGACCGATCGCTACGTGCCACTCGAGGAGCGGACCGAGATCGCCAACCGCGCCGGTGGCGACCTGTTCCTCTCCATCCACGCCAACGCCAGCCGCAACCCCCGGGCCCAGGGCGTCGAAACCTACGTCCTGAATTTCGCGAGCAACCCCGAAGCCGAGGCCGTGGCGGCGCGCGAGAACGCGTCGAGCGAGCGGACGATGAGCAGCCTGAACGCGATCCTCCAGGCCATCGCCCTCAACAGCAAGCTCGACGAGTCACGCGGCTTCGCGACCAGCGTGCAGAACGCGCTGGTGCGCCGCCTGCGGGCGACGCGGCGACAGATCAAGGACCTGGGCGTGAAGCAGGCACCTTTCGTGGTGCTGATCGGGGCGGAGATGCCCAGCGTGCTGGTGGAAGTGTCTTTCATCAGCCACCAGCAGGAAGGGCGGCTGCTGCGGACGGCGAGTTACCGCCAGCGGGTGGCCGAGGCGCTCTTCGAGGGAATCCGCGGGTACCAGAAGTCGCTCAAGCGTGCGCTCGAAGCCTCGCGCGACGAGTAGATGTACAATTGGTCGTGTCGTTTCAGCCGACCGTCCCACCGAACACGCCGCTGACGCCGATCATCGTACAGCAGGTCGACGCCCCGACCGAGGAGATCGGCGTCATCGATATCCTCGTGGGCTCGCTCGGCATCACGGGGCTGCTGCTGTTGGCCTCGGCATTGCTGGGGCTTGTCGCCGCGGCCGTCATTTTCTGGCTGCGCCGCCGCTTTGCCGAGGAACCAGATGCGGCCTCGCTTGCCTCGGCCCAGCTCAACCTGACCCCGCACAAAAAGTAGCGCCGCCGGCTTGCGGCCCGCTCACCCCTCGCGCGCCATCGCGGCCGCCAGGGCGGTCAGGGTGCGCACGCACACGCCGGTCGGCCCCTTCGGCAGGTAGGGGCGTGCTTCGTCGTTCCACGCCGTCGCCGCGATGTCGAAATGGACCCATGGCAGGTCGCCGGCGAACTCCATGAGGAACAGCGCGGCGGTGATGGAACCGCCGTACCGGCCCCCGACGTTGACCGTGTCGGCAATCTCGCTCCTCAACAGGTCCTTGTACTCGTCCACCAACGGCATCCGCCAGCTGCGCTCGCCGCGCTCCTCGGCCAGGGCAAGAACGCGATTGGCCCAGTCGTCTGGCCGTCCGAACAGTCCCGTCGTCGTCTTGCCGAGGGCAATGCCGCACGATCCCGTGAGCGTGGCCACGTCAACCAGGTGCGTGGCCCCGCGCTGCCGCGCGTACCACAGGGCATCGCCCAGGATGAGACGGCCCTCGGCGTCGGTGTCGATGACTTCCACGGTACGCCCGCTGGCGCTCCTGAGCACGTCGCCGGGCTTCAGCGCCCGGCCCGACGGCAGGTTCTCCACCGACGGCACCACACCGATCACGCGAAGCGGGAGGTCGAGCAGCGAGATGGCCCGCAGCGCGGCGAGCACGGCGGCGCCGCCGGCCATGTCGTCCTTCATCCGGTCCATGCCAGCGGCGGTCTTGATGGAGATGCCGCCGGCATCGAAGGTCACTCCCTTCCCGACCAGGCCCAGGACCGGCGATGCCGGCGCGCCGTCCGGCGCGTGCTCGACGACGACCAGGCGAGGCGGCTCGTGGCTGCCGCGCGCGACGCCGAGCAGCAGGCCCATGCCCAGCTCGTGCAGGGCTGGCTCCTCGAGTACCTCGACGCGAAGCGACGTCCCATGGGCCAGCGAGCGCGCCCGCTCGGCCAGCAGGCGCGGCGGCAGCAGGTTGCCCGGCTCGTTCACCAGGTCACGCGCCAGGTTGGCGCATCGCACCACGAGCTGGGCCCGCGAGGCCGCCAAGCGGATGCCCTCGCGCTCGGCCGCGGGGAGCTCCGGCCAGACCAGCGTGACCGGCGGCGTCGCCTTGCGCTCCTCCTCCGCTGTCTTGTACCGGGCCGGATCGAACTCGGCCAGCGTCGCCCCCTCGGCCCACGCCTCGACCCAGGACGAGGCGGGGAGGTTCGCCATCTGCCCGGTGCCCGACCGGTGCAGCAGCGCGATGCTCGACACTCCCCTGCCGCGGGCCAGCAGCGAGCAGGTCGAGGCCAGGCGCCGCGCGACGTCCGGAGTGAACTCGCTGGCCTTGCCCGCGCCCAGCAGCACGAGGGCGTCTGCGCTGAAGGCGTTCTCGGCAGCCGGCACGACGAGCGTTTCGAAGCGGCGGGCCACGAAGCCCGTCGCCGCAGTCGCTCGGGCGACGGTAGTGGCGAGCGCCGGGTCACCGGCCAGCCCACCGGCGTCCTCGTCCTCGAACAGCGGCACGGCCGCCCAGCCGGCTTGTGTCTCGCTCAACCGATGGAAAGAAATGGGAAAGGAAGGGTCGTCAGCGTGCGAGGGCATCGGCGAATTGTAGTGCCGCTTGTTGGAGAGTCACAAGCGGCGGTACAATCACCGCAGCTCACCGCGAGGACCATGACATCCAGCAGATTGGCGCGTTGGGCCCGGCTGGGCCTGGCGCTGGGCATTGGCCTCTTT
>JARKSS010000433.1 GCA_029974175.1 Vicinamibacterales bacterium | reverse complement strand
ACTGGACCGTCGTGCACGGGATGCTCTCGCGTGCCTACTTCGAGGAGTACCTGGCGTTCTGGAGCGCCAGGCCCGAGGTCCAGCACGTCCTGGTGAGCGCCTACACGCCGCAGCGGGGAGAGCGCACGCCGGAGATGCTGACTCCGGAGGACCGGTTGACGCTGGCCTCACTGCTCCCCGCCCTGAAGGTGCGCTACCCGAAGCTCTTGACCTCCAACGAAATCGCCCGGGCCTACCTGCACCCCCCGCGCGATCCCGCGCACTGCCTCTTCGCGCGGGTGAGCCGGGCCTACGCCCCCGACCTGGCCACCGAGGTCGTGCCGTGCCTGATCGGCGGCAATCCGGACTGCACGCAGTGCGGTTGCGCGGTCCCCGCGGCACTGCACGGCATCGCCGCCACCCGCATCAAGGGACCGCTGCGCGTGGGCCACCTCATCGCGGCCACCACGTCGATCGCGGCGGCGGTCAACCGCGTGAATCGGCCCGTACCGAAAGCGTAAAGATCTCTACATCTCCGCTACGGTCCCCTCCGGTGAAAAACGCGACGGCGTTGGTGCCCCCCGTCAGAAGGCCTGTTCGTCGGCCGACGGGCCGTACAAGGCGGGCACCTTCACGCCCAGCAGCCGGTAGTAGACGGTCAGCTGGCCGCGGTGGTGCGCGAGATGGTTGAAGGTCTCGCGAATCACCTCGTGGCGCGGCGCCTCCCACACGACGTTGCCCCCCACCAGCAGCCGCCACCGGGTCGTCAAATGCTCGTCGTCGGTGGACTGCAGGGCCGCCCGCGCATCGGCAACCGCCTTGTCCAGCGCCTCGAGCTGTGCCGCGCTCGTGTCGAGTCGCGGGGGTGCCGATGGTGCTCCTTTGGGCTGCAGGTCGAGCTCGTCCTGCTTCACCGTCATCGCCACCCACGAGAACATGGTGCCGACGAGCTGGGCCAGGTAGCCGAACGACATGGATCGTTCGTGCGGCTTCCAGTCGTACTTCCCCTCGGGGATCAGCTGCAGCATGCGGCGCGAGCGATCCGCCTCGCGATCCAGCTCTGCAAGGAACAGGTCGGTGAGCTTCACGGCAACCTCCTGATGGGTGACGGGTGGAATCGCCGGCCCGACGGCACAGCAAGGAACAGACCGCCTCCGCTCCCGCCTACCCGGCTGCCGGCAGCCTCAGCGGCAGGCGGCTGGCGCGCACGCCGGTGGCGTCGAAGAGCGCGTTCGCCAGGACGGCGGCCATCGCGGTGATGGCCGGTTCGCCGCAGCCCTGAGGCGGCAGCTCGGGATTGTTCACGAGGATGGTTTCGATCTCGGGCACCTGCGAAAACCGGGTGATCTCGTAGGCGTCGAAGTTGCGCTCCTTCACGTCGCCGCCCTCGAAGTGGATCTCCTCGCTCAGCACCGACGAGATCCCCATGAGGATGCAGCCCTCCATCTGGAAGCGCGCCTCGGCCGGGTTCACGACCTGCCCCATGTCCTGGGCCATCACCACCCGCTTCACGCGGATCGTCCCCTTCGCGTCCACCGAGACCTCGGCCATCGCGGCCACGCACGTGTTCAGGTAGTCGAGCAGCGCGACGCCCTGGCCGCGCCCGCTCGGCGACCGGGAGGCCGTCCACCGGAAGCGGGCGGCCGCCTCCCTCAGCACCCGGATGAGCCTGGGGTTTGCGAGGTTCTTCAGCCGGAACTCGACCGGGTCGAGGCCAACCCGCGCGGCCATCAGGTCGATGTGCGACTCGCGGGCGAAGATGTTCGTGTTGCTTCCAGGGCCGCGCCATGCCCCTGTGCCAAAGGGATGCGGCCCGCCGCCGCCGAAGCTGCCGGTGGCCCGCGTCCGCACGTGGGGCACGTCGTAAATCATCTCCGAGCTGCGGTCGCCGGCGAAGCGCGTGTGGAAGTCCCAGCTGACGATGCGGTTGTCGGCGTTGAGGCCCGACCGGATCGTGACGTAGGCCGCCGGGCGGAAGGTATCGAGAAAGAACTCTTCCTCCCGCGTCCAGACGACCTGCACGGGCGCGCCCGCCAGCTTCGAGAGCCGCGCGGCCTCGACGGCCTGCGGCCCGGCGCTCTTGCCGCCGAACCCGCCGCCCACGAGCGGCGTGACCACGCGCACCTGTTCCTCGGGCAGGCCGATGGCGCGAGCCACCTCGACCTGGACGCCGAACGGGCGCTGCGTGGACACCCAGACGGTGGCCTCGCCGGCACCGACCTGCGCGACGGCCGAGTGCGTCTCGATCGGCGCGTGGGCGATGTAGGGCGTGAAGTACGTTCCTTCGAAGATGAGCGTCGAAAGGCCCTCGGCGTGCACCAGATCGCCCCTCTCCTCGACGGTGCGCGACTCGGCGCGGTGGGCCTGCAGGTGCTCGAGAACCGTCGCGTCGTTCACGGTCGCCACCGGCATGCTCCACTCGGCCACGATGGCGTCGAGCGCGGCGGCGGCGCCCTCGCGGGTCGGATGGACGACGGCGATGAAGGTGTCGTCCTGGAAGACGCGCGCCCCCGGGTACTTGCGGGCCGGCGCCAAATCCACGCTCCTCAACTGCGCGCCGTGCACCGGCGGCCTGAGAACGCGGCCGTGCAGCATGCCGGGCAGTCGGACGTCGCCGGCGAACACCGCCCTGCCGGTGACCTTGTCGCGCGCGTTGGACGGAACCGGTGAGGTGCCCATCACCCTGAACGCCGAAGGCGCCTTGAGCGCGGGCTTCTTCTCGAGGCGGCGCTCGATGCGCCGGCCCTTCACGAGCGAGCCGTACGCGACGCGCGTCGAGGGCGACCGCCGGTCGACCACGAACCCGTCGCGCGGCACCAGGCGCGAGGCCGGCAGCCGCAGGCGTTCGGCCGCGAGCTGGACGAGGATCTCGCGGGCTTCGGCGCCGGCGGCCCTGAGCACGGGGCCGAAGTACTTGATGCTGCGCGAGCCGTTGGTGCCGCCGTCCCACGGGCAGAGCCGCGTGTCGCCCATCACCATGTCGATGGCGTCGAGCCTGACCTCCAGTTCCTCGGCCAGCATCTGGGCCAGCGCCGTGGTGTTCGCCTGGCCCATCTCGACCTTGCCCGAGTAGCAGGTGACGCGCCCGTTCTCCCCGATCCGGAGGTAGGCGTTGAGGTCGTCGGGGTAGGACCGCTGGCCGCCCCGTGCCTGGTCGATCGCGGCCAGGCTGCTCGACGGGATGAGGATGAAGAGGCCCGGGCCCGCGGCCTTCAGGAAGGTGCGCCGGCCGATCTCGAAGGAAAGTGCACCGTCGTGCTTCATCAATCGTCGTGGCTTGGTGGTGTTCCGCGGCATCTTAGCACGCCCGGTTGAGGCGAAGGCCGTCCCCGCCCGGCACGCCCACGACACGCGGCCCCGTGCAGGCCCTCGCGACACGCGGCCCCGTGCGGTGAGAAACAGGGTAAACTGCGCGCGTCGGCCGCGCGGGCCACCACGACGCGACACGCGTCCTCTCCTGTCAGGAGGTTGTCTTGAAGGCCAGCGTCATCCGTTCTTACCTGGAGAAGTTCCTGCAGGATTACCTCGGGAGCGACGAGCCGCTCGAGCCGGACGAGGATGGCGTGTACTGCTTCCGCCGCGGCAGCGCCGAGATCCTCGTGTCGCTGATCGAGGAGGAGCAATCGGTCGTCTCGATCCTCTCGGTGCTGCTGCGCGGCGTGAAGAAGAGCCAGAAGCTGCTCGAGGCGCTGAACGACACCAACGCCGACTGCCCGTTCGCGAAGGTGTACTGGCGCGAGGAGGGAGTGGTGCTGCGCCTCGATCTGCTGGCCGAGAGCCTGGACGATGCGCAGCTGCGGATGGCGTGCGGCCTGGTCTCGCGCCTGGCCGACGAGCTCGACACCAGGCTCGCGACGGAGTTCCAGGGCGACCTGGCGTTCAGCGACGACAAGGAAGAAGAAGCGGTCGAGGTGTAGCAGGCATCCCATGGAACGCGATGTCCGCCTTCACGGCCTGACCTCGGATCATCACCACGCGCTGGTGCTAGCCTCGAGGATCAAGGAGGCCTCCACGGGAGGCCGCCTCGACGCCGCCCTTGTCGCAGACGCCAGGCGGCGCTACGAGCAGGAGCTGGCGCCGCATTTCGCGGTCGAGGAGGAGGAGCTGCTGCCGGCGCTGGCCGCCCGTGGGCGCCACGACCTTGTCGAGAGAACGCTGAGGGAGCACGAGACCCTGCGCGGGCACCTGGCCGCCGCCGAAGCGGGAGAACTGGCCCGCCTCGAGGCGTTCGGCCAGCTGCTCGAGGCGCACGTGAGGTTCGAGGAACGGGAGCTGTTTCCTGTTTGCGAGGCGCTCGTGGGCGACGAGGTGCTGGCGCGGGTCGCCGAGCGCGCGCCAAAGGGGAAACCGGCGGGGTACTGAGCACCCGCACAGGCCGGCTCACAGGCGGGACGCCTGTTCCAGCGGTGCCTCTCTCTCGCAGGCGGGACACCTGTGCGCTCCTGCGTCGCTCGCCTGTACGGCTCAGGAGGCGCTGCTCGAGCCGGCGCCGGCCGCGCCGCCCACCCCGGAGCTGCTGGTCGTCCCGCTCCAGCTGCTGGCGCCCATCATCGCGACAAAGGCATCGGCCCGCTCGGCGGCCGCGAGGTTCGCGGCGTTGAACCAGGCCGGCAGCGCCTCGCCGCGCTGGCGGAGCGCCCTGGCGTACTGGGCGGCCGCGCCGAACGCCACCGCGTAGGGCAGGGCCCCGGACGAGACCGGCACGTTGGCCTCGTCTTTCCGGGCGGCGCGGCGCAGGTACGCCCCGTACCGCTTCCACCGCTGGGCCTGGCGCAGCCCTTCGTCGGAGTGCGGCCGCAGCGACGCGGCGAGCAGGATGCCGACGAAGCCGGCGGCGTCGAACGCCGCCATCACCAGGAACGGCCAGGCGCCGTACTGTTCGAGAAGCAGGACCCCCGCCGGCACGAAGATCAGTCCCAGCCCGAAGACGACCAGGGCGGCAATTCCCAGGTGGCGCCGTGCCTGCAGGCGATTGGCGTCGAGGAGGCCGGCCGCCAGCATCTCTTCGCGTGCAGCGCGGTTGATCGCGCGCAGGCTGCCAACCATCCTGCGGCCCACCAGTGCCATCGGCACCTCGTGCTCCGTCTTCCCCTTCTTCGTGAAGGCAACGTGCAGCAGGGCCTGCTCGTGCGGCCGCAGTGGCGACCAGGCGGCCCTGTCCCCGAGGTTCCTGATCACGAACTCGCGCGACCGCCAGCGCCGGGGCGGCCGCTCCTCGATCTGCAGCAGGCCACGGCTGGCGAGGTCGACGAGGCCCGCCATGGCGTGCCGGGCGGAAGCGGAACCGCTGCCCGAGACGAGCCCTCCTGCCATCACGGGCGGCAGCGCCTCGGGAGGCTCGCTCACGGTGATGGCCCCGAAGGCCTCTTTTCCGCCGGGCCGCGGGCTTCTTACCCAGAGCAGCCACAGCAGGCCCGCGAACCCGACGAACACGCCGGCTGCCACCGCAATCCACATCGACGCCGCACGCCGATGGCGCTCGGCGCGCTGCTGCCAGCGTGGCGGCTCCGCCGCCGCGGTGCCCGGGGCGAAGGCGGCCCGGAGGGTGACCGACTCCTCGGGCGCCAAGCCCGGCAGGTCGAACGCCGCGCCGCCCTCGCCGGCCGCCACCGACCGCCCCCCGGCCTCCAGCTGCCGGAGGCGTGCCGAGGCCGGCCACTCGAACGTGATGCGGCTGCTCAGGATGCGGTACTCGTGGTCGCGGGGCAGCACCGTCCAGGCGAGCGCGTCCTCGCCAGGCGTTCGTTCCACCAGTCCGCGCACGAGGTAGGTCAGCGTGAAACGGTGCGTCCCCTCGGTTAGCGGGAACCGCCAGATGATCCGCAGGTCGTTGTCGTGGCGCGACACCTCCAGTCGCGTCGGGCCCGCCCCGCGGCCCCGCCCGACGATCTCGTCGTCCAGGCGGGCCTCGACGACCTCGATGCCGTCGGTTCGCCGCAGCGGCACCTCGCGCGTGACGCGGGTGAAGGTTCCCCCTTCGAAGCGGAAGACGACCGTCTCGGTGACGATCGCCGTCCCGTCGTCCTGGAGCCGGAGCTGCACGTCGAAACGCTCGGCCTCGTATTGCTTTGCGCCGAAGGCGGAGGCCGGCAACAGCATCAGCAGGGGCAGCAGAAGGAGGAGCAGCCTGCAACCCGTCCACCCGAGCCGCCGGTGACGCCCAGACGCCATGGAGAACCTCCTGTGAACCCGATCGACGCCAGGTTCCGATGGACGAGTTCCACGGTGGGAGATCTGTAGATTACCGCAGCCTGCCTCACAGGCGGGACGCCTGTGCGACTCCCACCTGCCTCACGGGCGGGGCGCCTGCGCGACTGGGTTGGCGTTGACGGCCGGCACGGCGGGCGTCGACAATCCACGACATGACCGTCTACCTGGCCTGCACCGTTCGCGGCGACCGCTCCACGCTTGCCATCGTCCGTCACATCGCCGCGTATCTCGAGGCGGCAGGGCACGAGGTGCTGACGGCGCACCTCCTCGACGACTACGTGGATGAGGCCGAGGGCGACATCCCGAACCAGGCTGTCTTCGAGCGCGACCTGCGGTGGCTCGAGTCGTGCGACCTGCTGGTGGCCGAGGCGTCGGGCTCGAGCTACGGGGTGGGGTTCGAGGTTGGATACATCCTGGGGCGGGCGGCCACCACCGGTCAGCGCGCGCTGGTGCTGTACGAGGCGGCGCGCGAGCCGAGCGTGTCGAGGATGATCTCGGGCAACACCCACCCGGCGTGCAAGGTGCTCGCCTACGGGACGACCCGGCAGATCGACGAGTTCCTGACGGCTCACGTCGCGGCGGTCCAATATGCGCGGCGCCTTGCGCTCGGCCGCTGATGGCGGCGGCCTCCCGCGCCTACTTTCTCGTGGTGTCTGGGGCCTTTCCCCTGGCGTCTGTTGTCTTTCCCGTGACGACCGTCGCCAGGGCATCGTCGGGGTCCTCGAAGGGCCGGCGCATGTCCTCGGGGTCGTCGAGGCCCGGCGAGGCGGCCAGCAGCTTCCAGTTGAACCCGCGGTCGAACGGCTTGAGCGCCACGTCGGGGTCGAAGATGCGGCGGTCGGGTGGCAGGAGGGTGTACGGCGCCGAGGCCTCGGCCGAGGGAGTGCCCGGCGCGAAGACGTCGAGCGGCAGCGGCGCGGCCGCGTCGAACTGGTTCAGCGGCGGCATCCCGAGGATGGTGAAGATCAGCCGCATGATCGAGCCGAAGTCGGCCAGGGCGTGCGAGACGTAGCCGCGCTTCACGTGCGGGCCGATGAACATCAGGATCGACCGGTGGGCCTCCACGTGATCGACGCCCCCCTGCGGGTCGTCCTCGGTGACGATGATGAGCATGTTCGGCCACCAGCGCGAGCGCGACAGCGTGTGGACGAGGCGGCCGAGCGCGAGGTCGTTGTCCGCCATGTAGGACTCGGCGAACGGGTAGCCGTCGTCCGGGTGCTCGCCGGTCAGGTGGTCGTTCGGCAGCACCATCGTGATCAGCGCCGGGAACGGCTCCTTCCCGCTCTCCCAGCGGTCGCGCAGCTCCTCCTCGAACGCGTCGATCCGGTACTGGTCGGGGATGGCCATGTTGAAGGTGGGAAACTTGCGGGAGGTGCGGTCGAAGAGCGGCTTCGGCAGCGGGAAGCCGACCGCCATCCGGATGCCGGTTTCCTTGAAGGCCTGCTCCGCGATCGAGCCGGGCATCTCGGTGCCGAACCCGAAGTTGTAGAAGGGCACGCGGTGGCGGGCCAGGTGCTCCCAGAGCGCGCCGGCCTCGTTGTAGTCCTCGGGCATGACGACGGCGCTGCTGCCCGACACGTAGCGGCGGCCGGGTGCCGTGCTGAACAGGCGCGCCTCGATCCGTGACCGCGCGTTCACCTCGACCCACTCGTTGGGGTACACGCCCGCGACCCACCGGTGGCCGGTGTTCGACTGGTCGGCGTCGCAGTAGAAGTTGTCGCTGATGGCGAACCGGTCGGCAAGCGCGTGGTGGTTGGGCGACACGGCCGCGTTCTCCACCTGCCGCGTGCCGTCCTTGCTCTCCACGTGCATGCCGAGGCCGAGCGTGGTGAGCGAGGGGTCGCCGTCGACACCGGGATATCCGCCGAACACCTGGTCGAACGTCCGGTTCTCCTTCACCACGAAGACAATGTGCTTGATCGGGCCGCGCGCGGCGTCACCGGAGAGGGCGGCGGCGAGCGGGTGGCCGGCGGGGAGGGTGACATCGCGGCGGGCGACCGTGTTGTCGATCACCTGCCGGGTGTGGCTGGCGAGCGCGGCCGCGTCAGGGACCGGGACGATCTGCAGCGTGCCCTGCATGATGTCGCCAGGATGCTGGCCGCGTGCCGGTGCGACGAAACCGGCGCCGCCGTTCGGCCCCGAGCCCAGTCCCTTCGCGCTCGACACGAAGAGCGTGCGGCCGTCGCGCGACACGGCCACCGACGTGGTGAACCAGCCGGCCGGGATGAATCCCTCGACCACGCGGCGCGCCGTGTCGATGACCGCGACCGCGTTGAGGCCGGCGCACGCCACGTAGAGCCGCGCCTCGTCCGGGCTGAGCGCGACGCCGAAGGGGATCACGCCGCGCAGCCGCTCGAGGCCCGGGACGTCGAGGTTCACCTGTGCGGCGATGGCGCCGCTGTTCGCGTCGATTACCGAGATCGTGTCGTTGGTGGCGTTCGAGACGTAGATCCAACGCGACCCGGCAGCCACGCCGCCGGGGCTGGCGCCGCCGATCGTCTTCAGGCCGTCGCGCTCGACGCCGACCAGGTACCCCGTCTTCACGCGCGCGGTCACCGTGCCGCTGGCCAGATCCACCCCGAAGAGCGACATCGCATCGATATGGTTCGGGCTCCCGAGCCCGGGCACGGCAATCCCCTCGGCCACGGTGCCTTCCTCGGCCTCTTTCGACGGGATGCCGTAAGGCGGGAACGTCAGGCCCGCCGTGCGACGGTTCTCCGCGGTCACACCGGGCAGCAGCGGGTACTCGAACATGCCGACGTTGGTCACCCAGGCCTTCCGCCCGTCCGGCGCCAGGGCGATTGAGAACGGGTTGCGCCCCACGCGAACGGACCGCACGACCTTCCGGGTCGCCGCGTCGATCGTGACCAGGCGGTAGTTGAACTGATCGAGTGCGTGGATGGTCGTGCCGGCGGCGTCGAGGACGAAATCGCCGAGGAAGCTGTCGCGGAAGCCGCCGCCGTCGATCGGGATCGACACGACGTGGCGTGCGAGGTTGGCGGGCAGGGAGTCTCGCGCGCCGGTGCCGCCTTCGGCCCACGCGCGCTGCACGGCCGCGAGGTCGAGCACCTTCAGCTCGCCCGAGTTCGCCGACCCGAAGTAGAGAAGGCGCCCGTCGGGTGAAAAGGCGACACCCATGTAGGTGCCGTCGCCCAGCTCCTTTGGCGCGTCCATCCCGTAAGGCGGGATGCGAAGGCTTGCGCCCGGGTTCCTCAGGTCCACCAGCTCGATGGCGCCGGCGCGGACCAGCGCGACGCGCGATTCGTCGGGCGCGACCGCCATCCCCCAGCTGTAGGACTGCGTGCGAATCACGCGTCCCGCGGGAGTGACCCGGCGGCCGCTGATCAGGATTGCCGTGTCGCCGTTGATGGCCGGAACCGCGTCAGTTTCCGGCGGCCCGATCAGCGAAACGCGTACGGCGGGCTCCGGGCGGGTGGACCACCACCATGCGGCGGCCGCGGCAAGAAGGGCGACGGCGAGGAGAATCCGTTTGCGCACGCGCGGATCATACGCGGAGGGACGACTCCGCGTCACCCGCGCCGCCGTCCTTTCAGTCCTGCTCGCGTCCCAGCCTGGCCCTCGAGATGTCGGTCTCGGTGAAGTCGTCGCCCTTGAAGAGGAGCGGCTCGCCGGTGGTGGCCGCCAGCGCGTAGGCGAAGCAGTCGCCGTAGTTGAGGTTCGCGTCGTGCCGTCCCCGGCCGAAGCGGCGCCCGGCCGAGCGCGCGACTTCCACTTGCTCCATCGTCACCGCCACCACCTCGATGCTCGCCTTGTGCATCGAACACCTTCAGGTCCGTAGCGCAGGGCTTTAGCCCTGCGATTGCGCCGCGCCGTATCGCAGTGCTTGACGTCGTTCTGTGGGTGAGTTCATAAGTTATGAAGAAATGGGCCGCCAACTCCTCACTGACTTCGAGCTGATGATCCTGCTCGCGGCGCTCCGCCTCGAAGGCGACGCCTACGGCGTGCGGATTGCGCGGCAGATCGAGGAGGTGGGCGGTCGCCGGGTGCTGCTCGGCGCCGTCTATGCCGCCCTCGATCGTCTCGAAGCGAACGGCCTCGTGTCTTCGACCCTCGGCAACCCGACGTCCGAGCGGGGCGGCCGGGCCAGGCGCTATTTCACGGTGACTCCGCGCGGGCTTCGTGCCGTGCGGGACACGCGCGATGCGTTCGTGGCCTTGTGGCAGGGCGTGCCCCAGCTCGAGGAGAGGTCGTCATGACAACGCGTCATCCTCCGCGGTTCGCGCTGGCCGTGCTCGACCGCCTGCTTCCCGGCAGCTCCCCGCTGGCTGGCGACCTCACCGAGGAGTTCGAGCGGGGACGGTCGCGTGCCTGGTTCTGGTGGCAGGTTCTCGCCGCGCTCGGTGTCGCCGCGATCAGGCGGCGCGACGAGATCCGGCCTCTGCGTCTCGTCGACCTGCAGCCGGTCGAGGCGCAGGAGCGCTCTCGTCGGATGCTCCTTCACTTCGACGCTGTTCCGCTGACCGGGACGAACCTTCCTGGTGTGGGCGGGCTCACCGTCGTGGCGCTGGCAGTACTGGTGACCCTGCTCGCGCCGGTCGTCTGGGTGGCGTTCGTGGGCTCGATGCTCGCGGGCGTTGCCCTCGGCCT
This sequence comes from Vicinamibacterales bacterium, assembly GCA_029974175.1. Classification (GTDB taxonomy): domain Bacteria; phylum Acidobacteriota; class Vicinamibacteria; order Vicinamibacterales; family Fen-181; genus JARKSS01. The sequence continues at coordinate 787 of JARKSS010000433.1, read as the reverse complement.
GGTCTTCATCGCCCGGGAGCGAAGGCACAGCTGACGGGCACGATTCGCCGCGCCGATCAGCTGGCTTCGCCGCGCGCATGTCGAAGGATCACGGAGCCGGAGGGGACTGCGGGTAACATGGATCCATCCGCACCCCACGCTCACTGACCAGGAGGCCCCCATGGACACCTCGCCAACTCCTGCCGGTCCGGGCACCACTCGACAGAAGACCCCCGACCAGTTCAGGAACTACGCGGCCGAGGCGCGCAGCACGGTCAAGGAGTTCTACCGCCTCAACCACGCGAACCAGTCGCTCGACTTCGTCCTCGCCAAGAAGAACGAGTACCTCGGGCTGAACCGGAAGCGGATGCGCGTCTGGGAGGCGCTCGAGTATCTCGAAACCTTGGTGGACGACTCCGACCCTGACACCGACCTGACGCAGATCGAGCACGCCATGCAGACGGCCGAGGCGATCCGCCGCGCCGGCCAGCCGCGGTGGTTCATCGTCACCGGGCTGATTCACGATCTCGGAAAGATGATGTGCCTCTGGGGAGAACCGCAGTGGGCGGTCGTCGGCGACACGTTCCCTGTGGGCTGTGCCTTCTCGGAGAAAATCGTCTACCCGGAGTTCCTCGAGCTGAACCCGGATCGCCACCACCCCGTCTACTCGACGCGGCTCGGGATCTACGAGGAGGGCATCGGCCTCGATCGCGTGCACCTCTCGTGGGGCCACGACGAGTACATCTACCACGTGGTGAAGGGCCTCCTGCCGATTGGCGCCTTGTACGCGCTGCGGTATCACTCGCTC
>JARKSS010000183.1 GCA_029974175.1 Vicinamibacterales bacterium | reverse complement strand
TCGAGCGCCTGCTCGACGAGCTGTCGCTCATTCGTGAAGGGGCCAAGACCGTGAGGGGGGAGGCGAGGCAGCAGGTCATCGCCCGGCTGGAGGAGCTCGATCGGGAGTTGCTAGAGGCGGTGCATGCCACCGCGGGGGAGGAGTTGCTGGCGTCGGCCACGGCGGAGGCTGAGGCAGATCTGGGAGACTTCCGCGCGCGGATGGCGGCGTCCGATTACGCGCGGGCGCGTGACGCCGCTGTCCGGGCGTTGCTGCGCGATCGCTGCCGGCTTCCCGTCATCGCTTATTGAGACCGGGACGAGAAACGGGGCCAGGCCCCTTTCCGGAGCCACGGCCCGCCGCGCGTACGGCGGAAGGTTCCGGTCCCCTTGTCGAGATCGAGGTGAGAAATGGGGCCTGGCCCCAGGGGCGCGCTGCTCAGGGCAGGGACAGTCGTCACGCTGGAGGTCGAAAAGCCGGCGGCCGGGGGCCGGATGCTCGCCCGCCACGACGGACTCGTCGTCCTCGTCAGCGCCGCCATTCCCGGCGAACAGGTGCGCGCGCTGGTCCAGCGCACCAGCGCCGGCGTCGCCTACGCCGTCACCGTCGAGGTGATCACGGCCAGCCCGGATCGCCGGCCGGCCGGCGCCGACTGGGCCTGCGGCGGCAATGTCTACGCCCACATCGCCTATCCCCGCCAGCTCTCCCTCAAGGCCGAGATCGTTCTCGACGCGTTGGCCCGGATTGGCCACATCACGCGTACGGCGCCGATCGCGGTGCATCCTTCGCCTGAGCGCGGCTACCGGATGCGGGCGCGGTTTCATCTCCGCGGATCGCGAATCGGCTTCTTTCGCGAGGGCACCCACTACCTGTGCGACCCGGCCTCCACGGGCCAGCTCCTGCCCGACACGGACCGGGTACTGGCCGAGATTGGCGAGATCCTGCGTGCGGGCCGGCTCCAGGGGGTGACGAGCATCGAGCTGGCGGAGAACGTGCCGGCAACCGAGCGGGCGCTGCACCTCGAGCTGGAGCGGCCGGCCCCGCCGGCCGGGCTCGAGCAGCTGGCGCGCATCCCGAGCGTGGTGGGAGTGGCCGCGTCGTTCGGCGCAACGGCGCCGGTGGCGGGACGCCGTCCCGGCCAGGCGTGGCGCCGCACCATCACGGCCGGCGGCCCTGCCTGCGTGCTGGACGACCTCGCCCTGCCCGACGGCCCCAGGTTCCGGCTGCAGCACAACGCCAGCGCCTTCTTCCAGGGCAACCGCTATCTGCTGGCGCCGCTGGCCGCGAGGGTTCGGTCGCTGGTTCCGCCGGGACCGGTTGTCGACCTGTACGCTGGCGTCGGGCTCTTTGCCGCGGCCTTTGCCGCCTCGGGCTGCGTGCGCGTGGTTGCCGTGGAAAGCGACCGGGCCGCGGCGGCCGACCTGCGGGCCAACGCGTCGCCATTCGGCGCAGCCCTCGAGCCGGTGGAGACGGCGGTGGAAGACTACCTGGCAGGACGCCGATCGGATGGCGCGACCGTCGTGATCGATCCGCCGCGGACCGGGATGTCGCGCGCGGCGTCGGCGGCGCTTGCCGCGCACGGCGCGCCCCGGATCGTGTACGTCTCGTGCGACGTGGCTACCTTTGCCCGCGACGCGCGGCGCCTGCTCGACGCCGGCTACGCCCTGGATCATCTCGAGGCGTTCGACCTGTTTCCCAACACCGCCCACGTCGAGGCGGTGGGCGTCTTCACTCGTCCTTGAGCGGCGCCTGCGGGGCGGGCCGCCGTCTCTTCCTGCAGAGAGCGCGGACCGCGGGCGCGAGGCCCGCGGCGGCCAGGATCAGCGCGACCGCCACGATCGCCGCGTCCGAGAATCCCAGTGCGGCCCCTGCCACGCAGATGATCCAGAAGCGGGGCGTCCGCGACATCAGGATGGCAAGCAAATACTTGAGGAGCTTGTATCGGTCGATGACGGCGAGGAACCGGAACGGGTAGAACGGGACCGGCGTGATCCCCGCCACCAGCAGCGTGGCAAAGGGCGCCCGGTGGAACCAGCCGACCAGCCGGGTCACCGTCCTGCCGCGAATCAGCTTCTGGAAGAACGACACGTCGGCGATCCAGGCGACCACGAGGTAGTTCACCCACTCGGTCAGGAGGGTTCCCACCGCCGACACTCCCGCCACCGTCCACGGGTCGTAGAACTTCCCGAAGTAGAGCAGCGCGGGCTCGTGGGGGACGACCGCGATGACGAACTCGGACGGGAAGCAGTAGAGGAAGAGCACCCAGAGGCTCTTGCTCGCGCGCAAGTCGGGTACGGCCACCCACAGGCCGACGAGCGCGGCAAGGAAGGCGGCCGGGATCGCGGCCAGCAGGACTTGCGTGCGGCGCCGAGCGCGATCGGAGTGCGGCTCGACTGCTTCGTTCACATCGCTGTGGCGGGGAGGCGGAGGCGGTTGAGGTTGTCCCCGATCAGGTAGCGGAGGGGGCGCTCGGATCCGCCCCGGATGGAGGTGTAGCACGCCGTGCAGTCGTTCTGCGCCAGGAACTCGTCGCGGATCTGTGCCGGCGACTCGTAATCCTTGATGATGAGGCCGCAGGGCGAGAGCGATCCCGCCGGGTTGACCACGAAGAACTTGATGCCCGCCTGGCACCCCGGCATCGTTCCATGCTCGAAGAACCGCATCATGTTCCGGAAGACGTAGTCGGACGTGTAGATCGTCTGGTGCCGCCGCTTGTGCGCGAGGAGCCGCCCGACGACCGCCTTGAACTCCTCCAGCTCGCTGGCGGGGATCATCAGGTCCTTCCTGCCGGTCCTCAGCCAGGTATAGGTGGAGTAGTTCATCCGCACGCCCCACGCCCGGGCCTGCTCGGCCAGCGCCTCGAGGTCGCGAAAGTTGTCGCGGTGCACCACCGCCGAGAGCGTGATGGCCTTGGCCTCACCTGGCCGGAACCCCTCCATCAGCGACACGATCCGCCCGAACAGCCCCGGGACGGCCCGGAAGCGGTCGTGGCGCTCGTCGGGGAAGTCGAACGACAGCGAGAACTCGTCCACCCCGGCTTCCCGCAGTCGCTCGTACCGCTCGCGCGTCAGCAGGAAGCCGTTGGTCGTCAGGACGATGAGCGGGGCGCGGTCCGGGACGCGGATGGCGGCGACGATCTCCTCGATGTCGCGTCGAAGCAGGGGCTCGCCGCCCGACACCTGGGCCACCACGGGTCTGAAGCGCCGGGCCAGCTCGCCGAAGCGCTCCGCGGGCGCCCGGACCTCCCTCGGGTTGTTGGCGGGGCCTCCGAGATGGCAGTGCGCGCACCGGGCGTTGCAGTTGTAGGTGACTTCGAACGAGATGCAGAAGGGCCGCCCCGCCAGCAGGTTGGTCACGCCCCGCCGAACCAGTGAAACCGTCCGCGCCCTGGATTCCATGCTGCCTCGTCCCGGGCGGCACGGCTTCGAGTGCGCCCGTCCCGCAACCGCGTCAGCCGCGGCACGCCTCGATGAAGCCCTCGAACAACGGCCGGAACTCTCCGGTCCGCCAGAAGTTCTCCGGGTGCCACTGCACGCCGAGGCAGAAGGGGGAGTGCGAGCACTCGATCGCCTCCACCACCCCGTCGGGGGCGGTGGCCGTCACCTCGAAACCCGGGGCGACCTTCTTGACGGCCTGGTGGTGGCGGCTGTTCACCGAGCAGCCGTCGCCGTCGGCCATCTTCTCCTGCATCAGCGTCCACAGGCGGCTGCCCTTCGACACCCAGATCTCGTGCGCCACGGCGAAGGCTGGCGCGGGGATGGTGTGTTCCAGGCTGCCGGGCATCTGGGTGGGGATGTCTTGCACCAGCGTCCCACCCATAGCCACGTTCATCACCTGGATGCCCCGGCAGATCCCGAAGATGGGCAGCTTGGCGGCGCGCGCTGCTTCGAACAGGCCGAACTCGAACGCGTCGCGTTCCGGCTCGACGCAGGTGACCGACGGCAGGCGCTCCTCGCCGTACCGCGCGGGGTCCACGTCCACGCCGCCGGTCAGCAGCAGGCCGGCAATTTCCGAGATCACCGCCTCGGGCCGATCCTTCAAGGGATCGAGCACGCGCGGTTCGCCCCCGGCCCGGCGCACCGATTCCAGGTAGTCGGGGAGGCTTCGGCACGGCGTGATGCCGACGATTGTCGACATAGCAGCCCTCAATCGGGACGGCAGCCCTTCTACATCCTTGGCGGGACCGGGATCCCCATCAGGTCGAGTGCGGCGGTGAGCTGGTTCCGGCAGTAGCTGACGGCCGCCGCCCGCCACCGCCGGGCATCGTCGCGTTCCTCGTTCAGGATGGGGTACCGGTGGTAGAAGGCGTTGAACATCTGGGCCAAGCCAAACGCGTACTTGGCCAGCACCGAGAACTCCAACGTCCGAACCGCCTGCTCGACCACCTCGTCGAGCCGCGCGGCCTCGAGCACCAGTGCCCAGAGATCGTGCCCGTGCACTTCGCCGGCCAGTTCCTGCTCGGGCGTTCCGCTGAGGGGGCTCAGGAACTCCGCTTCGCCGATGCCTTCGCGCTCGCGGAGCTTCTGGAAGATGTTGTTGGCGCGAACCACAGCATACTGCAAATACGGGCCGCTTTCACCCTCGAAGTTCAGCGCCTCGTCGATGTCGAAGGCAATCACCTTCCCGCGCGAGAACCGGATCATGAAATAGCGGACCGCGGCAATCGCGATGGCGTTGGCAATCCGGCCCGCGGCGGCCTCGTCCAGGTCGGGGTTGCGCCGCCGCACTTCCTCGCCGGCCTTCGCCACCAGCACGTCGAGCAGGTCGTCGGCCTTCACCCCCAGGCCCCGCCGCCCCGACACCTCGACGAACGGACGGGCCGCGTCCTCGGCCGACAGTTCGTACCCCAGCTGCCTGGCGGTGTTGTGGGTCAGCGCCACCATCTCGTAGGAGAAGTGCGATGACCGCTCGGCCTCGTGTGGGTGGCCGATCGCGACCAGGGCTTGCTTCAGCAGCTTCTGCAAGTAGGACTGGCGGACGTCGATGACGTTGTAAACGGCCGCGGCGGCACCGAAGGGCGGGTGCGCCTCGCCTCCGGGGACCTCGACGCTCGAGGTCGCCCAGATCGTCGAACCATCGGCGCTTCGCTCGAAGGGGCGGTAATGGAAGTCGCGGCCGAGGAGGCCGAACTTCCAGAACTGGTACGCCATGTCCTTGCCGACGTAGGTCACCGTCCCGTTCGATCGCACGATGACCTTCTCGCGCTCCCCCTCGCGCTCCTCGTCCAGGTCGCCGGCCTCGGCCGGCTCCCCGTCTGGAGCCGCGGTGGCAGCGGCCGCCTTCCCGGAGGCCTCCTCGCCGGCGCTCCCTTCGGACGGCGTGTTGCCGTCGGCAATCGGCATCACCCAGCATCCCGCCAGCCGTCCCTGTGTCTGCAGGTAGACGGCCCCCGCCTGCTTCAGGACCTCGAAGGCGCGCGCCCAGAACTGCAGCCGGAGGATGTCTCCCTCCCAGGCGAGCAGGTGGTAGTCCACGTTCATCCGCGCCATCGTCCGCAGGTGGCAGCGGACAATCCGGTCGGCGATCAGGCCGGCGATGTCGGCCGACTCGTTGTCGCCGCGCTCGATGTCGTGCAGCGCGCGGCCGCGAGCCTCGAGCCGGCTGCGGTCCTCCTCGTACCACTCGGAGACCCGGGCGTAGAGGTCCCAGCAGTAGTAGTCGAACCGCGGCTGCTCGGCGATCGACCGGACCTCTTCGAGCCCTTTGCCCTCCAGCTCGCGGAAGCCAACCACTACGTCGGCCACCTGGACGCCGGTGTCGTCGATGTAGTTCTGCACCTCGACCCGCTCGCCGCGGAACCGCAGGGCGCGCACCAGCGTGTCGCCAAGGGCGGCGTTCCGCAGGTGCCCGATGTGGGCCGCCTTGTTCGGGTTGATGGCGGTGTGCTCGACGATGGTCTTCGGGCCGTCGGGTGGCGGAGGCGCCGGCAAGGACGGTTCGAGCCGCTTCAGCAGGAACGCCGCGCGATCCAGGAACACGTTCAGGTACCCTCGCGTGGCCTCGACGCGCGCCACGCCCGGCACCCCGGTCATCGAGTTCGCCAGCTCCTCGGCGATGGCCTTGGGCGCCCGACGCAGCCGGCGAGCCAGCTCGAAGGCCACCGGGATGGCGAGATCCCCCAGCTCGCGGGTCGGCGGGTAGTTCACGGGGAATGCCGGGACGTCTTCCGCGGCCAGGCCGTAGAGGTCCTGGAGTGCGGCGGTGATCCGGCTGCGGATGGCGTGGTGAACAGGAAGAATCATCGGCTCTTCTTGTGCAATAATCCGATCGCGCGCGCGAGGTCCCCGGGTGTGTTGACGTTCAGGAACAGGCGCTCGTCCGGCTCCACCGAGGCGATCTCGTCGGGCCCGACCTCGCGCACGCGCAAGTCGGCCAGCGCGTCTACGACCTTCAGGCGTCCCGAGGCGATCCGCTCGCCGAAGCCCGCGGCGAGGTCACGGCGGTAGACCGCGCACAACGGCTGCCAGCCGTCCGGCGCGCGGGGAACGATCGCGTCGTAGGCCGGGCCGGTCAACGCGGCGAGGTACCGCAGGAAGGCACGGCTGACGAACGGGAGATCGCAGGCGAGCACCAGGACGTGGGGGCTGCGGGCGGCCGACAGGGCGGTATGCAGGCCGCCAAGGGCGCCGCCTCCGGCGACCAGGTCGGGCACGGCCTCGATGGCGGGGCCGGGCACCCGGTCACGGGGGGGGCGGCCCCCGATCAGCATCACCCGCTCGGCAACCCCGCGTAGCACCGAGAGCTGCCGTTGGAGTATCGTGAGGTCGCCGACGAGCAGCGCGCTCTTGTCGCGGCCGGCAAGCCGGCGGGCCTGGCCTCCGGCAAGGATTGCCGCATCCACGGGCGTTTCTACCTTAACAGAAAAATGACCGAAGCGGGAATCGGCCGGGTGCTGGTTGCCAGCCTCCACCAGGCCATCGCGGATCTGCTCCCCGAGCGGCTCGAATTCTACGAGAACTGGCTGAATCCCACGGGACTGCGTCACGGCACCATCGGCCTCGCCCCGCTCAACGCCGTGCTCAGCTTCCTGCGGGAAGACGACCACGTCTACCCTGGTGTGGTGCAGCTTGCCGGCCGCTACGCGGCCGAGTGGACCATGTCGGCGCAGGGCCGCGGGCGGCAGTGGCTCGTCCGCTTCTCGCCCCGGCCGCTCCGGCAGCGCGCGGCCGTCTCACTGATCCGCCGGACCGTCCGGCGGTCGTACGCCGGCAGCCGGGCCGTTGTCCGCCTGCGCCGAGGCCGTGGCACGGTCGTGCTCCGGGCGTCGCTCTTCTGCAACGTTCGGGAGGCGGCCCCGGCACCCTTGTGCGGGTTCTATGCCGCGCTGGTGTCGCGGCTGCTCGAGCTGCACCGGGTCGGCACCCGCGTGGAAGTGCGGACCTGCCGGGCCGTCGGCGACCGGACGTGCGTACTCGACGTCGAGGCAGGGGTATGACCAGGCAGCTTGCGGCCGCGCTCGCGCTGCTCGCCCTCCCGGCGCTGGCCGGCGCGCAGGTGGTCCGCCCCGGCGAGCCCGTCCTCGTCGTCCCCTTCGAGAACGCGTCGCGCGATGCGTCGCTGCAGTGGCTGGCAGAGGGCTCGGCCCTGCTGCTGACGCGCGACCTGGGCCGGCTCAAGGCCTCCGCCATCCCGCGCGAGGACCGGTTGAAGGCGTTCGAGCGCCTCGGCCTCCCGCCCTCGGCCCTCCTGAGCGATGCCACCACCATCCGCGTCGGTCAGTTGATCGGCGTCGCGCACGCGGTGGTGGGCACCTTCCGCGTCGAGGGCGGCCAGCTCGAGTTGCGCGCCCGGACGATCAGGCTCGACACCGGGAGCGCGGCGGAGGAGATCGTCGAGCGCGGACCGATCGATCGCCTCTACGCACTATCCGAGGCGCTGGCCAGGCGGATGGTGGCCGGCGCGCCGGGATCGTCTCCCGTGCCCCCTGACGAGCGGCCGCTCCGTGCGTTCGAGCTGTTCGTGAAGGGGCTCGCGGCCGAGACGCCCGGCGCCCAGGTGCGGCTGCTGCAGTCGGCGCTGGCGCTCGCACCGGGCGACGACGAGATCCTGATGGCGCTGTGGCAGGCTCACACGACGCAGGGGGAGCACGAGCGGGCGCTGCAGGCGGTGGCCAAGGTGCCGCCGGGCGCGCGGCTGGCGCGCCGGGCCCGCTTCCTGGCGGCTTTGTCGCAGGTGTCGCTCCAGCGGTACGATGCCGCGTTCGAGGCGCTGAACGCGCTGGCCGCCGAGGCGCCTGCCGCAACCGTCTTCAACAACCTCGGCGTCGTGCAGCTGCGCCGCGCGGGAACGGGGCAGGGGGGGCGTGCGACCCAGTACTTCACCAGGGCAACCGACCTCGCGCCCGAGGATCCCGACTACGCCTTCAATCTCGGCTACGCCCATTGGTTCGAGCGCGATCCGAAGGGGGCCATCCACTGGCTGCGCGAGGCCGTGCGACGGAACCCCGCCGACCCGGATGCCCACTTCGTGCTCGGCACCGCCTTGAAGTCGACCGGCGCGGTGATCGAAGGCGAGCGCGAGTGTGAGCTGGCGCGCCAGCTGTCGTCGTCCTACGCCGAACTGCACCGCAAGCGCCCGGCGGGCGAGGAAGTGCCGCGCGGGCTCGAACGGCTGCGCCTCGACCTCGAGGTCCCGCGCCTGCCGCTGGCCGAGCGCATGGCGGCGCCGCGCGAGCAGCGCGAGCTTCGCGACCTCGCGGCCTTCCATCGCGACCGCGGCCGCCGGTTGTTCGACGCCCAGCGCGACCTCGAGGCGCTCGCCGAGCTGAAGCGCTCGTTGTACCTGCAGCCCTACCAGGCCGACGTGCACCTGCTCGTGGGCCGCATCCATCAGCGCGCCGGCCGCCAGCGCGAGGCCACCGAATCGTTCCGTATCTCGATCTGGTGCCAACCCACTCCTGACGCGCACGTCGCGCTCGGCGAGGTGCTGCTCTCGCTCGACGATGTGCTGGGAGCGCAGATCGAGGCCAACCGGGCGCTCGCGCTCGACGTGTCGCACGCCGCCGCGCGCGCGCTGCTCGAGAAGGCGACCACGAAATAAGTCGCGACGACCTCGTGACAGTGGCTGTCGGCCGTCCTTGCCGATTGGCGGGAGTGGGTATAATCAACGTGCGCCGATCGCCGTTGCGAGGGCTCGAGGTCCCCTTGTCCAAGTCCCAAGCACGTCGCTCCATCGTGCGGGCTTCGCTGGTCGCAATCCTGGCCGGCTGGGCGGGCTTGGCCGTGCAGGCCCTGCAGGGGCCGCCGCCCGCTCCGAAGCCGACCGCGCCGCCCCTCGTGTACTCGGCCATCGTGGACGCGCTCATCCACCCCGTCTCGGCCGAGTTCATGGTCGAGGCCATGGATCGCGCCGACCGTGAGGGGGCCTCGCTGCTCGTCTTCACGCTGCGCACCCCCGGCGGCCTCCTCGATTCGACCCGCACGATCGTTTCGCGCATGTTCGCCTCGAAGACGCCGATCGCGGTGTACGTCGGGCCAGCCGGCAATCGCGCGGCCTCGGCCGGGTTCCTCCTCACCATCGCTGCCGACGTCGCCGCCATGGCGCCCGGCACCCACATCGGCGCGGCGCATCCCGTGCAGGGCGGCGGCGAGAAGCTCGACGAGACCATGGCGAAGAAGATGGCGTCGGACGTGGCCGCCGACGCGCGCACCTGGGCGAGCCGGCGCGGCCGCAACGTGCAGCTGGCCGACGAGGCGGTCCGCGAGAGCCGCTCCTTCACCGAGGAAGAGGCGGCTGCCGCTCAGCCGCCGCTCATCGACTACGTTGCACGCGACGTCTTCGACCTCCTCCGCCAGGTGGACGGCCGCACCATCAAGCGCTTCGACGGGAGCACGGTCGTCGTGCGGACGGCGAACGCCCGCGTCGTGCCGTTGGAGATGAGCTGGCGGCAGCGTGTGCTGAGCGCGATCGCGCACCCGAACGTCGCCTACCTGCTCCTCAGCCTCGGCATGCTCGGCCTGACCATCGAGCTGTGGAACCCCGGCGCGATCCTCCCGGGCGTCGCGGGCGGCATCTGCCTGCTGCTCGCCTTCTACACCTTCCAGGTGCTGCCGGTGAACTACGCCGGCGTCCTGCTGCTGCTGTTCGGCATCGTCCTGCTGGCGCTCGAGGTGAAGGTCACCAGCCACGGGATCCTCGGCGCCGGCGGCGTGGCCAGCCTCCTGTTCGGCTCGCTGATGATGATGGATGCGGGCACGCCCGAGATGCGCGTCAGCCTTTCGATCATCGTGCCCGTGGTGGCGGCCATCTCGACCATCCTCGTCATGCTGGTCCGGCTCGCGCTGGCCTCGCAACGCACGCGCCCCTTCAGCGGCACCGGCGGCATGATCGGCGAGCGCGGCCGGGTCATCGCGCCCATCGGACCCGGCCGGCAGGGGCAGGTCCGGACGCACGGCGAGATCTGGAGCGCCCGCGCCGACGAGCCGCTCGAGGTGGGCGACGAGGTGGTGGTTTCGGCAGTGGATGGGTTGGTCCTGAAGGTGTCGAAGGCCCCGGACGACCGGGGATCCGCGCCCTTCCCGTCCGAGCGGTGACCGCTTTCGCAAACGAGGTGAGCGATGCTGACCCTGTCGCCCGTCATGTTGTTCCTCGTCATCATCGCGTTCTACATCTTCAGTTCGATCAAGATCCTCGCGGAGTACGAGCGGGGCGTCATCTTCCGCCTCGGCAAGCTGCTGCCGCAGCCGAAGGGGCCGGGCGTCATCCTGGTCTTCGCGCCGATCGACCGCATCGTCCGGGTCAGCCTGCGGACGATCGTCATGGACGTGCCGCCGCAGGACGTCATCACCCGTGACAACGTCTCGGTGAAGGTGAACGCGGTCGTCTACTTCCGCGTCGTGGACCCGCGGCGCGCCATCGTCGAGGTCGAGAACTACCACTACGCAACCTCGCAGCTGGCGCAGACCACGCTGCGCAGCGTGCTCGGACAGGTCGAGCTCGACGACCTGCTGTCGGAACGCGAGCGGCTGAACCAGGAGCTGCAGCGCATCCTCGACATGCACACCGACCCCTGGGGCATCAAGGTATCCGCCGTCGAGGTGAAGCACGTCGATCTGCCGCCCGACATGCAGCGCGCGATGGCCCGCCAGGCCGAGGCCGAGCGCGAGAAGCGTGCTAAGATCATCCACGCCGCCGGCGAGCTGGAAGCCTCGGAGAAGCTGTCGCAGGCGGCCCACGTGATTGCCGTCGAGCCGGTCACGGTCACGCTGCGCTACCTGCAGACCCTCACCGAGATCGCCTCGGAGAAGAACTCCACGATCATCTTCCCGCTGCCGCTCGACATGTTGCACCTGCTCGGCGGGCAGGGGAAGCCGCGGGAACGGGAGAATCGGGAGTAGGGCACGGCCGGGGGCGCGTCCGGGGAAAGGTGGTCGATGTCCGACGAGGGGTTCCAGGAGATCCATCTGGGGAACAAGCAGCTCGTTTTCCTCGCCATGACGGGCTGCGTCGTGCTCGTCGTGGCGTTCCTCTTCGGCGTCCTGGTCGGGCGCGGCGTCGGGCCGCAGACCCCGCCATCGGCACTGGAGGCACAGGCTGACGCCGAGGTGACCTCGCCGGGCCACGCCTCCGAGCCCGCGCCGGTGAACGCCTCGCCCGCGG
>JARKSS010000165.1 GCA_029974175.1 Vicinamibacterales bacterium | reverse complement strand
AGGAGCGCTGCTGATCGAGCCGGCCGAGCATCTCTTCACGGTTCACGAGCCACCTCCCGCCGAGGTCCAGCCCTTCGCCCTGGCAACCGCCTCGCTCCAGCGGGTCCGCAGGCGCTCGGCGTCGCCCGGAGCCATCGCGGGCTCGAAGCGCCGGTCCGCTTTCCAGTGCCGCGCGAGTTCCTCGACCGATCCCCAGAAGCCCACGGCAAGGCCCGCCAGGTAGGCTGCGCCGAGCGCCGTCGTCTCGGTGACCGCGGGGCGCACGACCGGCACGCCGAGCAGGTCGGCCTGGAACTGCATGAGCGTGTCGTTGGTCGAGGCGCCGCCATCGACGCGCAGCTCGCGCATCGGGATTCCCGAGTCGCCGTGCACGGCCTCGAGCAGGTCGCTCACCTGGTAGGCGATGCTCTCGAGCGCGGCCCGGGCGATGTGGCCGCTCGTCGTCCCGCGCGTCAGGCCGATGAGCAGCCCGCGCGCGTAGGGATCCCAGTGCGGGGCGCCGAGCCCGGCGAACGCGGGGACGAGGTAGACGCCACCGTTGTCGGGCACCGTGGCCGCCATGGTCTCGACCTCGGCCGAGCGGTCGAAGAAGCGAAGGCCGTCGCGCAGCCACTGCACCACGGCGCCCCCGATGAAGACGCTGCCCTCGAGGGCGTACTCAGTACGGCCGCCCACCTGCCAGGCCACGGTGGTGACGAGGCGGTTGGCCGAGGGGACCGGCTTGGTACCGGTGTTCTGCAGCAGGAAACAGCCCGTCCCGTACGTGTTCTTCGTGAGCCCCGGCGACACGCACATCTGCCCGAACAGCGCCGCCTGCTGGTCACCGGCCATTCCGGCGATCGGCCAGTCGCCGCCGCCGAGCGAGGGCGACGTCCGCCCGTAGACCTCGCTCGACGAGCGGACCTCGGGGAGGAGGCTGGCCGGGATGCCGAGCAGCCGCAGCAGGTCCTCGTCCCACGACAGGGTGTGGATGTTGAACAGCATCGTGCGGGAGGCGTTGCTGACGTCGGTGACGTGCGCCTTCCCGCCGGTCAGCTTCCAGACCAGCCACGAGTCCACGGTGCCGAAGGCCAGCCGGCCCGCCTCGGCGCGCGCCCGGGCGCCCGGCACGTGTTCGAGGATCCAGGCCAGCTTGCTGCCCGAGAAATACGCGTCGATGACGAGGCCGGTCCGCGACCGCACCAGTTCCTCGTGCCCGTCGGCCTTCAGGCGGTCGCAGAACTCGGCCGTCCGCCGGTCCTGCCAGACGATCGCGTTGCAGACGGGCGCGCCTGTCTCGCGGTCCCAGACGATGGTGGTTTCGCGCTGGTTCGTGATGCCGATGGCGGCGATGTCGGCGGGCGACGCCTGGGCCCGCGTGACGGCCTCGGCCGCCACCGCGAACTGGGTGGCCCAGATTTCCTGGGGGTCGTGCTCGACCCACCCGGGCCTCGGGAAGATCTGCCGGAATTCCTTCTGGGCCACCGCCGCGATCGCCCCCTCGCGATCGAACACGATGGCTCTCGAACTGGTGGTGCCCTGGTCGAGCGACAGGATGTAGCGCATGCCGGGAGTATACTTCGCCATCCGACCTCGCTCGGGCTGGCAGTTCCGGGCGGCCCCCCGGTTTCGAGATCGAGGAGCCTGATGCCCACAGACGACACCTCCCGCGAAGCCCTCGCCGAGTTCCTCGGCACCTGCGTTCTCATCCTGTTCGGCGTCGGCGTCGTGGCGCAGAACGTGCTGAGCCGCGGCGCGGCCGGCAGCTACCTGGCTATCAACCTCACGTGGGGCCTCGGGGTCACCATGGGGTGCTACGTCGCCGGCGGCGTGTCGGGCGCCCACCTGAATCCCGCGGTCACCTTGGCGCTCGCCGTGCGGCGCGGATTCCCCTGGCGCAAGGTGCCGATCTACACGGCGGCCCAGGTGGCCGGGGCCTTCGTCGCGGCCGCGATTGTCTACCTGACCTACCGGGAGGCGTTCGCGGCGTTTGACGGCGGCACCCGGCAGGTGCTCGGGGAGCTGGGCACCGGCGGGATCTTCGCGACCTACCCCCGCCCGTTCCTGAGCACCTTCCCCGGTGGATTCATCGACCAGGTCGTCGGCACGGCCGTGCTGATGGCCGGCATCCTCGCCATCTCCGACGCGCGCAACATTCCGCCGCCGGCCGGGCTCGCCCCGCTGCTGGTCGGGTTGCTGATCGTCGCCATCGGGGCCTCGTTCGGCTTCAACTCGGGGTACGCCATCAACCCGGCGCGCGACCTCGGCCCGCGGCTGTTCACCGCGGTGGGAGGATGGGGTCTCGAAGTCTTCCGCGCCGGAAATGCCTGGTGGTGGGTGCCGATCGTCGGGCCGTCGGTGGGCGCCGTGCTTGGCGCATGGGCCTACGACGCGATGGTGGGGAAGCGCATCCCGCCGGCCGCCGGGGCCGGCGAGGTTCCGACCGGCCGCCTCCCGGAGTAACCGGGATCGTCACCCGGGCCCCCCGTCGCCCATCGCAATCGCCAGGCGCTGGCCTGCCGAGCGCGCCGGGCCTTCGACAATCAGCTGGCCGCAAGCCGCCCTGATGTCGCGCCCCCGGCTCTTCCTCACCGAGACGGTGAGGCGGTGGTCGGCGAGGATCTGCGCGAACCGGTTGACGGCCTCGTCGGTCGGCCGGTGGTAGGGGATGCCGGCCGCCTCGTTGAGCGGGATCAGGTTCACCTTCGCCCGAAGGCCCGCGAGCAGCCGGACCAGACGCCCGGCGTCCTCCGGGGAGTCGTTCACGCCCGCCAGCAGCACGTACTCGAAGGTGATCCGGCTGCGCCGCTTGAGTGGAAAGCGTCGGCACGCATCCACGATGTCGGCGATGGTGTACTTGCGGTTCAAGGGGACGAGCAGGTCGCGCTGAGCCTCGGTGGTGGCGTGGAGCGAGACCGCGAGGTTGGGCATGTAGGGCTCTTGCGCCAGGCGGTCGAGGCCCGGAACGACGCAGACCGTCGAGAGCGTGACGCGGCGGGGCGAGAGCGCCAGCCCGGCGGGATCGCCCAGGATCCGCAATGCTTTCATCGTCTGGTCGTAGTTGTGGAGTGGCTCTCCCATGCCCATGAGGACGACCGTGAAACGGGCGTCGAGCAGGCCCAGCTCGGCCGCCAGCACCCGGACCTGGGCCGCAATCTCGGCGGCCGTCAGGTTGCGGACGAGCCCCATCTTGCCAGTCAGGCAGAAGCCGCACTTCATGGCGCAGCCCACCTGCGTCGAGACGCAGAACGTCCATCCCGGTGTGTCGGGGATGTAGACCGACTCCACCCGCCGGCCATCGGACAACTCGAGCAGGAACTTCTCGGTGCCGTCCGTGGAGCGGTCGCGCGCAACGCACCTGGGCGTCGAGATGGCGAAGATTTCGCGAAACGACGCGCGCAGGGCCTTCGACAGGTCGGTCATCCGGTCGAAGTCGGTGATGCCGCGCTTGTAGATCCACCGCAAGAGTTGAGCGGCCCGGAACGGCTCCACCCCTCGCGCGCGAAGGAGTTCCTCGAGCTCCGTACGCTCGAGGTTGGCCAGGTCGATCCGGCCGCCGTGCCCCGTTTCTGCCTCGCTCTTCATACGCTCGCCGGCTGCGCGCCGACCTGCCCGGCCCGGGTGCTGGTGGCGCCTTGTGCTGCAGGGCCCGAGCCAAGCTCGTCGCTCCGGGCGGCCGGGCTTCAACCTTCCTGCCTCCCGGCTCAATTATGCCGGATCGACCCGCCTCGCCGCGGTTGATGGGCCCTCCCCGGCCGTGTTATGATGCCTTCGTTGGGGGTCCTAATTCCTTGCAGTTCAATGACTTGGCGGTGAACTCGCCTCCGATGATCGTGCGCGAGGTCCTCGACAACGGGCTTCGTCTGCTGACCGAGTCTATGCCCCACGTGCGCTCGGTCAGCGTCGGCGTTTGGTTGACGAGAGGGTCGCGCCACGAGCCTGAGTCGCTCAGCGGGATCGCCCACTTCGTCGAGCACATGCTGTTCAAGGGGACGGCCACGCGCACCGCCGAGGACATTGCGCAGGCGATCGACTCGATCGGTGGACAGCTCGACGCCTTCACTGCCAAGGAGTACGCGAGCTACTACATCAAGGTCCTCGACGAGCACCTGCCGCTGGCGCTCGACATCCTGTCCGACATCGTCCTGCACCCGGCCTTCGACGCCGACGACATCGAGCGCGAGAAGAAGGTGATCCTCGAGGAGATCAAGATGGTCGAGGACACCCCCGACGACCTGGTGCACGAGCTGTTCACTCAGAGCTTCTGGGAGGGGCACCCCCTGGGCCGGCCGATCCTCGGGACGCGCGAAACGGTGGAGGCCTTCACCCGGGACGCGCTGCGCGAGTACTTCGCCCGCGTCTACGCGCCCGACAACTTCGTGGTTTCCGCGGTGGGGAACCTCGAACACGGCCGGGTGCGCGAGTTGGTCGAGAAGGCGTTCGGGAAGACGGCCCCCTGCGGGACGCCGGCGGTGGACGAGAAGCCGGTGGTGGCCCCGAAGTTCATCGTGCGCAACAAGGAGCTGGAGCAGAGCCACATCTGTCTGGGGACGGCCAGCTACTCGCAGAGCCACGAGGACCGCTACGTGAGCTACGTACTGAACACGCTGCTCGGCGGGTCGATGAGCTCGCGCCTTTTTCAGAACGTCCGCGAGAAGCGGGGGCTGGCCTACGCGGTGTTCAGCGGCCTGGCGGCCTACCGCGACGCGGGGGTGCTGACCGTTTACGCCGGCTGCGCCAACGAGGCGGTGAGCGAGGTGATCGACCTGACGGTCGAGGAGCTGCGGGCCCTGAAGCGCGAGCCGGCGCCGGAGGCGGAACTGCGGCGGGCGAAGGATCATCTCAAGGGCAGCCTGATGCTGAGCCTCGAGAACACGGCGAGCCGGATGTCGCACTTCGCCCGCCAGGAGATCTACTACGACCGGCAGTTCGGCCTCGACGAGACGCTGGAAGGGATCGAGCGGGTGACCGCCGCCGACGTCCAGCGGGTGGCGAGCGAGTTGTTCCGGGACGGCAGCCTGGCGGGGACGGTGCTGGGATCGCTCAACGGGTGGCGATACCCGGCCGATCGCTTGAAACTCCCGTAGCGCCCCGCTAATCTACGTGTTTTCAACGCCCGGGCGCCCGCGGCCCGTGGTGACCCCTTTTTCCACTCAGCCGAGGATCCCGATGATAGCCCGATACACCAACCCGGCCATGGGCCGGATCTGGAGCGACCAGCGGCGTTTCGAGACGTGGCTCCAGGTGGAGATCGCGGCGGCCGAGGCGATGGCCGAGGCTGGGATCATCCCGGCGTCGGCGGCGCGCGCCATCCGGGAGCGGGGCGGGTTCGACATCGCGCGCATCGAGGAGATCGAGGCGCGGACCCACCACGACGTCATCGCGTTCACGACGGCCGTCGCCGAGCGGGTGGGCGAGGAGGGACGCTGGCTGCACTTCGGCCTCACGTCCTCTGACGTCATCGACACGGCGCAGGCGCTGCAGATGCGCGAGGCGTGCGACCTGATCCTCGCGGGGCTCGAGGGGCTCGCCGATGCGATCCGCGAGCGGGCCGAGGAGCACCGGCGCACGCCGATGATCGGGCGGACGCATGGGGTCCACGCCGAGCCGATGACCTTCGGGCTGAAGCTCGCCCTTTGGTACGCCGAGGTCCGGCGCCAGATCGAGCGCGTGCGGCAGGCCCGGGCCGGGATCTCGGTCGGCAAGCTCTCGGGGGCCGTCGGCACCTTTGCGCACCTCGACCCGTCGCTCGAGGCGGCGGTATGCGCGCGCCTCGGCCTGGAGCCGGCGCCCATCTCCTCGCAGATTATCCAGCGCGACCGCCACGCGGCGCTGCTTTCGGCCCTCGCGCTCGCGGCGGCGTCCCTCGAAAAGTTCGCGCTCGAGATCCGCGGGCTCCAGAAGACCGAGATCGGCGAGGTCGAGGAGCCGTTCGCGGCGGGGCAGAAGGGTTCGTCGGCGATGCCGCACAAGCGGAACCCCATCGGCTGCGAGCAGGTGGTGGGGCTCGCCCGGCTGCTTCGCGGCAACGCCGGCGTCGCGATGGAGAACATCGCCCTCTGGCACGAGCGCGACATCTCGCATTCCTCGGTCGAGCGCGTGATCCTGCCGGACAGCTTCATCGCCCTCGATCACATGCTTCGCCGCTTCACGCGCATCGTAAAGGGCATGGTCGTCCACCCGGAGCGGATGCGCGAGAACCTCGAGCGGTCGCGCGGGGTGGTCTTCTCCGGGTCGGTGCTGCTGGAGCTGGCGCGCAAGGGTGTCTCGCGCGAGCGAGCCTACGAGTGGGTGCAGCGCAACGCCATGCGAGCGTCGCGGGAGGGGCTGTCCTTCAAGGACCTGCTCCTCGACGACCCCGATGTCCGCGGCGTGCTCGACGCGGCCGAGATCGATCGGGTGTTCGACCTG
>JARKSS010000153.1 GCA_029974175.1 Vicinamibacterales bacterium | reverse complement strand
TGGGGCAGCGCTTCCTGCGCGCGCGGCGACGAAGCTGCCGCGAGCAGGAGCCCGACGAGGAAGGTGGCGCCGATCCGCGCCGGGAGCCGAAGCATCAGAGCTGATCCAGGGTTCGAGCCAGCTGCTCGATGGCCACGACGTAGCCGGGAAAGAGGTGGTCGGCTCTCGAGGGCGGCATCGGTTCCTCGTCCGGCTGCGTGACGAGAGGCAGAAGCCCGGGCGCCGACGCTGGCAGGCGGTCGGCGAGGAAGGCCGCCAGCTCGTCCGGAGTGCGCGGGTTGGCACCGTGCAGGCGCGCCACCGAGAGAAGGAGCGCCTTCAGCGGCGCGAGCGATCCCGTCACGAGCGCGGCCACTTCCGCCGGCGAGCCGCCGGCTTCGAGGTAGGCCTCGCGCAGGTGGACGAGGTGGCTGCGCGCCTGGGCCTCGCAGGCGCGACGCAGATCCTCGCGGCGAACGCTCAAGCCCTCGAGCAGCGGTTCGCCGGCCACCACCTCGTGGTGCGCCAGGATCTGGCTGAACTCCAGCGGGAAGGCGTCGAGCGAGCGAGCCAGTTCGGC
Organism: Vicinamibacterales bacterium; assembly: GCA_029974175.1. Classification (GTDB taxonomy): domain Bacteria; phylum Acidobacteriota; class Vicinamibacteria; order Vicinamibacterales; family Fen-181; genus JARKSS01. Next base: position 23,171 of record JARKSS010000153.1, on the reverse strand, counting down.
ACGGTCGAAGACGAGCGGCACCGCCAGCCCGGCTGCCGCCCAGCCGGCCGCTGCCGGCACCAGCCGCACCAGGTCGTCCGGCGTGAAGGCCTCGACGATGGCGAGGGCGTGAACCAGCTGGTCGTCACCGGCTGCCGCCTCGTAGACGACCAGCGAGTGCAGGCGCGGGCCGAGCACCTGCGACAGGTCACCCCGCAACCGCTTGACTGCCTCGTCCCGATTGAGCCGCTTGCCCATGTTCCTAGTCTACCCGGCCTCGGCGCCTGGCTTCTCCCTTCCGCATTCCTCGTTCTCCGATGTCCGTTCTCCGTTCACCGCTTCCGTCCCCCGCCGTCCGCGGGACTGCCCGTCCTGTAGAATAGGTTCGCCATGCAATTGCGCGAGCTGAAGGTTGGCTGCTTCGGCGGAGGCACGGGGCTGCCGAGCGTCCTCGGCGGCTTGAAGACGAATCCCTGGCTCAACGTCAACGCCATCGTCACGATGTTCGACAGTGGCGGCAGCTCGGGCGCGCTTCGCGACCAGCTTGGCGTGCTGCCGCCCGGTGACATCCTGAAGTGCACGCTGGCGCTGGCGCGCAACGAGTCCGAGGCGAGGCGGGTGCTTCTCGCGAGGCTGCCGACGCTCGAGCAGCACGAGCGGCTCGCGGGCCATACCGGCGGCAACCTCCTGCTCTCGATGATGGAGCGTCACAGCGGCGACTTTCTCGCCGCGGTCGATGGCTTGCGCGCGCTGCTCGGCTGCGTCGGTCGCGTCTGGCCGGCGAGTGTCGAGCAGGCCTCGGTCTGCGCGCGGTACGGCGATGGGACGACGACGAGCGGGGAAGTGCAGGTGGACGAGCTGCAGATCGAGGGGCGCCTGGTGCGCGAGGTGTGGCTCGATCCGGTCCCGCACATCCACCCCGCAGTCGCCGAGGCGATTCCCGGCTTCGACGCGGCCATCATCGGGCCCGGCAGCTTCTTCACGAGCCTGCTGCCGCCGCTGCTGGTCGCGGGGATGCGCGAGGCGCTCGCCTCGATGAAGGGGCCGATCCTGCTGGTCGCGAACCTGCTGACCGAGGGGCGCGGGATGAACGGCTTCACGGCCGGCGACGCGGTGCGGTGGATCAGCCGGGTCATCGGGCGCGACGTGGACGTGCTGCTGGTGAACCGGAGCCGGCCCGAGCCGGAGACGCTGGCGCGTTACGCAGCCGAGCACAAGCACCCGCTGCCGCTCGGCGATGTTCCTTCCTGCTGCGAGGTGGTCGAGGGGGAGTTCTGGGACGGCGAGATTGCCCGGCACTCGCGCCGCCGGCTGTCCTACGCGATCTGGGGCGTCCTCGCGCGCCGGCTGCTGCACTGAGCGCCGCAACGGGCCGGTGAGCGGACGACGCGTTTTCCGGTCCTGCACGAGCGGGGGGCGCGCTTGCGGTAAGCTGCAGGTGATGGCCAAGCGCCCCCTTGCCGAGTACCGCGCCAAGCGCGACTTCTCGAAATCCCCCGAGCCGGCCGGCGAGTCGAAGCCTTCGAGGAAGAAGGCGCGCCGCCGCTTCTTCTGCGTCCAGAAGCACCTTGCCAGCCACCTGCACTACGATTTCCGCCTCGAGCACGACGGCGTGCTGCTCTCGTGGGCGGTCCCGAAGGGTCCGTCGCTGAATCCTGCCGAGAAGCGGCTGGCGATGCATGTCGAGGATCACCCGCTCGACTACGGCGAGTTCGAGGGGGTCATTCCCGAGGGGTATGGTGCCGGCATCGTGATGCTGTGGGACAAGGGCACCTGGGAGCCCGAGGACCCCGATGTGGATGCCGCTCTCGAGCGGGGCGACCTCAAGATGCGCCTCGACGGCTACAAGCTGAAGGGGTCGTGGGTGCTGGTGCGGACGCGGCGCGACGAGGGCCGCAGCTGGCTGCTGATCAAGCATCGTGACGAGTGGTCGTCACCCGAGCTCGACATCCTCGAGTTTGCACCCCTCAGCGTGAAGAGCGAGGGCGACTTCGCCGACATCCTCGCGCAGGATCGCCCCGACATCTGGATCTCGAACCGTCCCGCCCGCGGCGGTGAGGCAGGCGCGCTCTTCCGGAAGGTTGTCGAACGCGCGCTGGCGCTCAGGCAGGCCCGGGAGGAAGGCGACGGAGGGAAGGGGCGGGCGAAGCGGCGCTGACCCAAACCCAGGCCTGTTCGCAGGCCTGCGGTGCGTTTTGTCCGAAGCTGATCGGCCTGCTCCACACGGTTTTCTCGGCGAACGGCCCGCGGCTCCATCGCGGTGCCCGCGGTTGTCGTCGGCTCGTCTGCCGACGTACCCGCTGTCCGCACTCAGCTGTCCGCGAGCGTGAGCAGCACCTGGTTCTTGGCCACGTTGTCGCCCTCGCGGGCGTCGAGTGAGGCCACGCGGCCGTCGCGGCCGGCCGGCAGGGTGTTCTGCATCTTCATCGCCTCGACGACCACCACGCCCTGCCCGCGCTTCACCACGTCGCCGGGCCGTACCAGGTACCGAACGAGAAGGCCGGGCATCGGCGCCGTGACGACCGACGTGTCCAGGATGGGGAGAGCGGGCCGCCTCGTCTCGGCCGCCGCCTCCGGCTCGGCCGCCTTTTCATCCTCCACCTCAACCCGGAACACATCGTCGCCAACCCGCACGGTGAACCGCCGCGGCTCGGTGGGGGGTGGCGCCGCCGGCAGCCTGCCCTTCTTCGCCTGCTCGACGAGCGCCTGCTCGCGCGCGACGTCCTCGAGCGTGCGCGGCCGGGTCTCGGGCGGCGGCGGTTCGACGCCGTACTTCCACTTGAGGAACCGCAGGCCCGTGGTGGGATGAAGCGCGCAACAGAGGACGTCGCCGACGTCACGCGCCAGCCCGCGAGCCGCCTCGGCTGCCTTCTCCATCTCCGGTTCGAGCAGGTCGGCCGCGCGAATGCTGATCGGTTCCTCGCCGCGCTCGTACCCGGCCAGGGCCAGCCGCTCGACCTCCGCGTCGATCGGCGCGGGCGGCCGGCCGTAGAGGCCGAAGACGTAGTCCCTCACCTCGCGGGCGATCATCTTGTAGCGGCCGAACAGCACGTTCAGCACCGCCTGCGTGCCGACGATCTGACTGGTCGGCGTCACCAGCGGCGGGAAGCCCAGCTCGCGCCGCGTGCGCGGCAGTTCCTCGTACACCTCGGGCAGGCGGTCGAGAGCGCCGGCCTGCCGCAGCTGGGCCACCATGTTCGAGAACATCCCGCCGGGGATCTGGTGCGAGAGCACGCCGGGATCGATGATCGAGAGCTTCGTGTCGTCGAGGAACTCCCGGTACTTCGGCGCGATCCGTTCGAGGTCGTCGCCGGCCCGCGCGAGGGCCCGAAGGTCGAGGCCGGTGTCGCGGGGCGTGCCCGCGAGCGCCGCGACGATCGGTTCGACGGCGGCGTGCGAGGTGCGGAGGGCAAACGGCGCCACGCAGGCGTCGATGCCGTCAACGCCAGCCTCGATCGCCTTGATCAGCGTCATGTAGGCCATGCCGCTCGTGAAGTGCGTATGCACGACGAGGGGAATCGAGACCTGCTGCTTGAGAGCCCGGACCAGTGTCTCGGCGTCGCCCGGGGAGAGCAGCCCGGCCATGTCCTTGATGCAGAGGCTGTCGGCCCCCATCCGCTCGATGGCGCGCGCCTTGGCCAGGTAGTACTCGACCGTGTAGACCGGTCCTCCGAGCGACCGCTCGGTGATCGAGTAGCTGAGCGCGCCCTGGACGTGCTTGCCAGCGGCCTTGACGGCCTCGAAGGCGGTGACGAAGTTGCGCTCGTCGTTGAGGGCGTCGAAGACGCGGAACACGTCGATCCCGCACCCGGCCGCGTGCGCCACGAACGCCCGCACGACATCGTCGGCGTAGTTCCGGTAGCCCACGAGGTTCTGGCCGCGCAGGAGCATCTGCAGGCGGACATGCGGCAGGTGCTGCCGCAGGAGGCGGATGCGCTCCCACGGGTCTTCGTTGAGGAAGCGCGTCATCACGTCGAAGGTGGCGCCGCCCCAGACCTCCATCGACCAGAAGCCGATCCGGTCCCAGGCCGGCGCGAGGGCGACCAGGTCGGCGGTTCGCACGCGCCTGGCGAAGAGCGACTGGTGCCCGTCGCGGAAGGTGAGGTCGGTGACGCGCAGCGGCCCGCCGGCCATCTCCATGAGGCCTCCGTCAATGCTCGGGATACTATAGCCGACAGCCGAGAGCCGACAGGTGACAGCGGACAACGAAGAGCAGACCGCCGACGGCGGGCAGCATGACCTCCCCCCTCTTCTCGTGGCTGCGTGAGGCCCCGGCGGCGTCGAAGCGGGCGCTGGTGGCGGCGTGCCTCGGCTGGGCGCTCGACTCGTTCGACGTCAACCTGTACGCACTGGTGCTCGCGTCGCTGCTTGCCGACCTGGAGATGACCAAGGCGACGGCGGGGCTGATCGGGTCGCTGACGCTGGTGGCGGCGGCTGCCGGCGGCATTGCCTTCGGCGTGATCGCCGATCGGTACGGCCGCACGCGGGCGCTGATGGGGAGCATCCTCATCTACTCGCTGTTCACCGGCGCCTGCGGCCTGGCCCAGACCTGGTGGCACCTGCTGGTGTTCCGGGTGCTTCTCGGCTTCGGCATGGGCGGGGAGTGGGCCGCCGGAGCGGCGCTAGTGTCGGAGACGTGGCCGGCGGCGCACCGCGGCAAGGCGCTGGGACTCGTCCAGAGTTCCTGGGCGATCGGTTTCGCGGCGGCCGCGCTGATGACCCATGTCGTGCTGCCGGCCTGGGGATGGCGGGCGGTGTTCTTCGTCGGCGTGCTGCCGGCGCTGGCGACCGCGTGGGTGCGCCGCAGTGTCGAGGAGCCGGAGATCTGGCGGAATCAGCGAGAACACCGCGGGCGGCACGGCGTGACCGCGCCGGAGGCCGTTCGCCCCGGGCTTGCAAGCATCTTCAGGCGGCCGCTGCTGCGCCTCACGCTGTTCGTCACGCTGATGAACGCCTGCACGCTGTTCGCCTACTGGGGCTTCACGCAGTGGGTGCCGGCCTACCTCGAACTGTCGCCGCAGGCCGGCGGCCTCGGTCTCGGCGGGCAGAGGACCACGCTCATCGTCGCGATGAACCTCGGGATGTGGTTCGGCTACGTCACCTTCGGCCTGGTCAGTGATGCGCTGGGGCGGAAGCGGACCTACATCGCCTACGTGCTGGCGGCCGCCTGCTTCGTCATGGCCTACGCCGTGGTTCGGGCGCCAGTTGCGCTGCTGCTCCTCGGGCCGTTCGTCGGGTTCTTCGGCGCGGGATACTTCAGCGGCTTCGGTGCGGTGACAGCCGAGATCTACCCGACCCGGATCCGCGCCACGGCGCAGGGCTTCACCTACAACCTGGGTCGCGTCGCCAGCGCCCTGGCGCCCTTCACGGTGGGCTCGCTCGCCCAGTCGCGCGGCTTCACCACCGCGTTCGCGACCGTTGCGCTGGCCTTCGTACTCGCCGCCGTTGCCTGGATCTGGATCCCCGAGACCAAGGGCCGCGAGCTGGTGTGACGCCGCGGTGCACCACCGTCTGGCCGCCGGAGGGGGACGACAGGCGGTGTTCGACCACGCCCCCAGCGGGCTTTGTGTAAGAATTGGATTCCATGAAGCGTCTTCTCGTTTTCGCGTCCGTGCTCGGACTCCTTGCCTCGCCGGTCGCCTTGTCACCGGTCGTCGCTCGCCAGGAGAGCGCGTCAACCCGTTCCGCCGCGGCGGCTCCAGCCGCGCGGCCGGCGCTCGTCGTCATCCTCGTCGTGGACCAGATGCGGGCGGACTACATCGACAAGTACGGCGACAACTGGACTGGCGGCTTCCGCCGGCTGCTGAACCAGGGCGCCTGGTTCAGGCAGGCCGCGTATCCCTACGCCGCCACGGTCACCTGCGTCGGCCACGCGACGATTTCCACCGGCGCCCTTCCGCAGACCCACGGCATCGTCAACAACAGCTGGTACGACCGCGCGAGCGGTGAGACCGTCGCCTGCGCGGCCGATCCCTCGACGCGGCTGGTTCGCTACGGCGAGGGGCCCGAGAAGACCGGCACCAGCACACACCGGCTGCTGGTGCCCACCTTCGCGGACGAGCTGCGGCTCCAGATGCCCCACGCGCCGCGCGTCGTCACCTTCTCGCTGAAGAACTACACGGCCACCATGTTGGCCGGCCAGCGCCCGGACGCGGCGACGTGGTTCGACGGCGAGACCGGCCAGTGGGTCACCTCGACGGCGTTCGCCCAGGCCCCGCTTCCCTGGCTCTCGCGGATCGCCAGCGACCGGAAGGCGGAGAAGGCGCTCGGAGAAACCTGGCAGCGGCTGCTCCCGCCCGACGGGTATCGCCACGAGGACGATGGCCTTGGCGAAGAGGGGGTGGACCACTGGACGACCTGCTTCCCGCACCGGTTGGCAGCGACGCCAGGCAAGGCCGACAAGGCGTTCTTCGATGCGTGGGTCAGCAGCCCGTTCTCCGACGAGGCCCTCACGGAGCTGGGCATGGCGGCAATCGACGAGCTGAAGCTGGGGCAGGGCGAAGGCACCGACCTCCTGGCCATCAGCTTCACCGCGCTCGATGCCGTCGGGCATGACTTCGGGCCTCGCAGCCACGAGGTGCAGGACCTGCTGGCTCGCCTCGACCGCACGCTCGACCGGCTGATCGACCACCTCGAGCGGCGCGTTCCGGGCCGCTACGTGCTCGCGCTCACCGCCGACCACGGCGTGGCGCCGATTCCCGAGCAGACGGCGGCGCTCGGCAGCCGCGCGGGGCGCCTTCCCGGCAAGGAGCTGCTCAGTACGATGGAGAAGGCGCTGGAGCAGCTGTTCGGCCCGGGCAAGCACGTTGTCCGCCTGGTTGGCAACGACGTGATCCTGGCGCCCGGCGTCATGGAGAAGCTGCGAGCGAACCCGGCAGCCGCACGGGCGCTGAAGGATGCTATCCGCGAGAGGCCGGAAGTCGCGGCGGTGTACTTCGGTGACGAGCTTCGAACCCTGACGCTGGAGGGGGACCGGTTGGCGCGGGCGGCAGCGGCCGGGTACCGGCCCGGACGAAGCGGCGATCTCGTCCTATTCCTGCGGCCGTACTGGCTTTACGGCAGCGGGAAGACCGGCACCAGCCACGGCATGCCCTACGCCTACGACCAGCGGGTGCCGCTGCTCTTGTACGGGCAGGGCATCAAGGCAGGACGGTTCGACAGCCCCGCAGGGCCGATGGACATCGCGCCCACCCTCGCACACCTGGTCGGGGTGACGCTCGGGGCGGCCGACGGCCGTGTGCTGAGCGAAGCGCTGGCACGGTAGGCGTCACGCCGCCGTTTCAGCGTCCGGCAAGGATCCTGGCGACGGCCGCCGCCGCCGCTGCCGCCGCACGGCGGCGGCGGGCGGCTGCCGTCGCGCCGGCCGTGCCGGTCACGGTCGATCCAATCCGCTCCAACCACGCGGCGTGCTCGCGGAGCGCCGTGCGCGCCTCGGCGATCGTCACCGCGCGGAACCGCACGGTGTCGCCCGGCACCGCCTGGGCCAGCCGCCCAATGTCCACCGTGATCACCGTGGCAATCTTCACGTAGCCGCCTGCCGTTCCGCGATCGGCCATCAGCACGATCGGCTGGCCGTCGCCCGTCACCTGCACGCCGCCAGCCGGGCTGCCGTCGGACACGATGTCGGCGCCGTCGGCCAGCTCGATCCGCGGTCCGGCCAGGCGATACCCCATGCGGTCGGCACCGGCGCCCACCGTGTACGTCGATGACAGGAAGGTCGCCATTCCCGCGGGGGTGAAGCGATCGTCCTGAGGACCGGGGATGACGCGGATGTCGTGCGCGTGCCCGTAGACGGGGCATTCGGCCGGGTCGAGTTGGCGAGCGTCGGCGAGGATGCGGGGGACGTCGCCTGCAATCTCGAGCCGGTCGCCGGCCGCGAGGGGCCTCCCGTCGAGGCCGCCGAGGCGAGCGCGGGTGTAGGTAGAACGGCTTCCCAGGACGATCGGCACGTCGATGCCGCCGTGGACGGCAAGGCAGGCTCTCGCGCCGTCCTCGGGCCCCGCGAACCAGAGCGTCTGGCCGGCCCGCACCGTGGCCGCCCGCCAGCAGCCGAATGGTTCGTCGTCAAGGTGCGCGCCGAGGTTCGCGCCGGCAAGCGCGATGGTCGCGGGCGCCGTGAACTCGAGGCGCGGACCGACGAGCGTCAGCTCGAGGACAGCCGCGTCGGGCGCGTTGCCGGCCAGCGCGTTGGCCGCCAGGCACGCCGCACGGTCCATGGCTCCCGAGGGGGGAACGCCGTAGCGCATGCACCCCACCCGGCCCAGGTCCTGGACCGTCGTGAACAACCCGCCGTCGAGCACGCGCGCGACAATCACGCCGCGCCTCCATCCCCTTCGGCCAATGCCTCGAGGCCGGAGCGAACGCCGCGCTCGATCTCGAAGTACTCCTCCGGGGAGATCGGCACGAAGCGGACCGAGTCCCCCGCCTCGAGCAACGCCGGCGGCTGGCGTCCGCTGTCGAACAGGCGCAGCGGGGTCCGGCCGATCAGCTGCCAGCCTCCCGGGCTCTCCACCGGGTAGATCCCGGTCTGCTGCTGCGCGATCCCGACGGACCCGGCGGGAATGGCAAGCCTCGGCGTCGTGAGGCGAGGGGTGGCAATGCGGGGCGACATGCCGCCCAGGTAGGGGAAGCCGGGGCTGAACCCGAGCATGTAGACGAGGTAGTCGGTGCCGGAGTGGATCTCGATGACCTCGGCCTCGGTCAGCCCGTTGTGCCGGGCGACGAACGGCAGGTCGGGTCCGAACTCGCCGCCATATGCGGTCGGGACCCGGACGAGCCGGGACGCGGCCGGATCGAGAGAACCTTTCTCGGCATCGATCTCGAGCAGGCGCTCACGCAGTTCATCGGGATCGGTGGTCAGCGGATCGTACGACACCAGCAGCGACCGGTAGGTGGGGACGAGATCCAGCACGCCGGGGATTGCCGCGCGTTCGGCCGCACGCCACAGCGCGCGCACCTCGCGGTTGAGGGCCGGATCCACCCGGTCGCCGAACTCGACCACGAGGGCGGCGTCGCCGGCCAGCAGGATGCGCGGCGCTGTCATTGAAGACCCAGGGGACGCAGTTCGATGCCGGCGCCCTCCAGCGCGGCGCGCAGGGCCGAGGCGAGACCGACCGCATCCGGCGTGTCGCCGTGCAGGCACAGCGTGTCGGCTGCCAGTTCGACGGTTTCGCCGGTCATGGCCACCATCGTTCCCTCGGTGACGAGCCGCAGCGTTCGTTCCACGACCTCGTTGATGTCGTGGATCACGGCGCCGGGATGCGATCGCGGGACGAGCGAGCCGTCGGCCTGGATGGCGCGGTCGGCGAACGCTTCACGGGCCACGCGCAGGCCCATGCGCTCGGCCTCGTCGGCCCAGCGCGAGCCGGCCAGCGCGACGAGGATCATCGAGGGGTCCACCTCGAGGACCGCCTCGGTAATCGCGGTTGCCAGCGCGCCGCCGGGCACGGCCATGTTGTAGAGGGCGCCGTGGGGCTTGACGTGCTGCAGCTTCTTGGCGCGCGTGAACGCGGTGAGCGCGCCAATCTGGTAGACGAGGTCGTCACGCACTTCGGCCGTAGAAGCTGCGAGGGCGCGCCGGCCGAAGCCGCGGAGATCGGGGAAGCCGGGGTGGGCCCCGATGCCCACGCCGGCCTCCTCGGCCAGGCAGACCGTCCGCCGCATCGTGGCCGGGTCGCCGGCGTGGAACCCGCACGCGATGTTCGCCGAGGTGACGAAGCGGATGACCCGCTCGTCGAGCCCCATGCGCCACGGGCCGAAGCTCTCGCCGAGATCAGCGTTCAGGTCGAAGCAGAGCGGCATGCCCACCCCCGTGGAGCGGTATGTTAGCCCGGCTGGCCCGCCCCCGGCCTATGCTATTCTGCCCCGGCCGGTGGCCTGCGCCGGCGGACGAGGAGGCGACGATGGTTGACATCGCACGGATCCAGGGCGAGTTGCGCGCGGCCGGCGTGGACGGCTGGCTGCTCTACGACTTCCACAACCGCGATGCCATTGCCTACCACGTGCTGGGTCTCGACTACGGGAAGTTCACCAGCCGCCGCTGGTTCTACTGGATCCCGGCAAGCGGCGAGCCGGTGCGCCTCTGTCACAAGGTGGAGGCGCGGAAGCTGGATGCGCTGCCCGGCGAGAAGCGGCTCTATCTCTCCTGGCGCGAGCTGCACGCCAGCCTGAAAGCCATGCTCGGCGGCGCGCGGAGGGTGGCGATGCAGTACTCGCCGCAGGCGAACATCCCCTACGTGTCGGTGGTGGACGGCGGCACGATCGACCTGGTGCGGTCGCTCGGCTACGAGGTGGTGTCGTCGGCCGGCCTGGTGCAGACCTTCCAGGCGGTGCTCGACGAGGCGGCCTACCAGTCGCACCTCGAGGCGGGGAAGCGGGTCCAGCGGATCAAGGACGAGGCGTTCGCCCTGATTGGCGACTCGCTGCGGGCCGGCCGGACGCTGACGCAGTACGACGTCCAGCAGTTCATCGTGCGCCGCTTCGGCGAAGAGGGGCTGACCTGCAAAGGGGAGTACCCGATCGTCGGCACCAACGAGCAGCCCGCGGACCCGCACTTCGAGCCGACGCCCGAGAACGCCAGGCCGATCAAGGCGGGCGACACGATCCTGATCGACCTGTGGGCGAAGCTCGACCAGCCGAAGGCCATCTTCTACGACATCACCTGGTGCGGCTATGCCGGCACGACGCCGCCCGCGAAGTACGTCGAGATCTTCAACGTGGTCCGCGACGCCCGGCAGACGGCCCTCGACTTCATCCGCGCCCGTTACGCCGAGGGGCGTCCCCTTCACGGCTGGGAAGTGGACGATGCGTGCCGGAAGGTGGTGGAGGAGGCGGGGTACGGGCCGTACTTCATCCACCGGACCGGGCACTCGATCGGCGAGGAAGTGCACGGCAACGGCGTGAACATCGACAACCTGGAGACCAAGGACGAGCGCCAGCTGGTGCCCGGCATCTGCTTCTCCATCGAGCCGGGGATCTACCTTGCCGGCGAGATGGCGGCGCGCTCGGAGATCAACGTCTTCATCACGCCGTCCGGGCAGGTCGAGGTTGCCGGGGAGATGCAGAGGGAGCTGGTGCTGGTCTAGGGGCTGGGGGCTGGGGGCTGGCAGGCCGCTGAAAAACGCGGCCTGAAATTCACAATCCCAAAGGGAAAATGTAGAAACGCGCCCTTTTTTCATTCTCCATCTTCCTTTTGCATTGCAGGCTTCTTTCTTCAGCAACCTGCTAGGGCTAGGGGCTAGGGAGGAACGTGTGACCATCTACCTGTGGGTCATCCTGGCGTACCTGCTGGTGATGACCGGCTACAACATCCACCGGTCGCGCCGGATCAAGTCGCAGGACGACTTCATGGTGGCGGGGCGCAGCCTGTCGCTCACCAAGATGGTCTTCACGCTGGTGTGCACGTGGATCGGCTCCGGCACGTTCATCGCCGGCGCCGAGTACGCCTCGTACGCCGGCTGGAGCGCCATCTGGCAGCCCGCCGGGGCCTTTCTCGGCATCGCCATCATCTACTTCGTGGCCGGGAAGATCCGGACGTTCGGGCAGTACACCGTCGGCGACATCCTCGAGGTGCGATACGGCCGCTTCGCCCGCCTCTTCGGGGCGATTGCGCTCATCATCGCGTTCACGACGATCGTCGCCTACCAGTTCCGCGCAGGGGGCTACATCCTCAACGTGATCAGCGACGGGCGGATCTCGCTCGAGCTGGGCCAGACGATCACCGCGGTCTTCGTCATCGGGTTCGTGGCCATCGGCGGGATGATCGCGGTGGCCCACACCGACCTGCCCAACGGCATCATCATCGTCTCGGCCTGCCTGATCAGCGTCCCGTTCGTGATCACGGCGGCCGGCGGCTGGGCGCACGCCCACGAGGTGCTCGAGCCGTCGCGCTTCCAGGTGTTCGCCTCGGACTTCGGGAAGTACCCGCCGCTCAAGGCGTTTGCCTACTTCCTGTCAACCCTGCTGCTGCTCCTGGGCGTGCAGTCGATGTACCAGAAGTTCTACGCGGCACGGTCGCCCCGCGAGGCGCGGCAGGCGGTCGCAATCTGGATCGTCGGCACCATCGTCGTGGAGACGATCGTGATTGCCATCGCGGTCTTCGCCTCGGTCTACAACACCGAGCACGGCCTGGGCTGGGACGGGCGGGCGCTGGTGCTGAACGCCGCGCGCTACATGGTGCCGGGATGGGCCGGGGTGCTGCTGCTGGGGGCCGCCTGCGCGGTCGTGCTCTCGACCGGCATGAACTACCTGCTGTCGTCGAGCTCGAACGTGATGCGCGACATCTACCAGTCGATGATCAACCCGAACGCCGATCCCGACCGGATGGTCGCCCTGCAGAAGGTCTTCATCGTCCTGATGGGGTTCTGCGCGTTCCTGATGATCTTCATCCCGACCTACATGAAGTCGCAGATCTCCATCCTGCAGTACGCCTACTTCGCGTACACGATGTACGGGGTGGCGGTGACGCCCGCGCTGTTCGCGGCGCTCACCTGGAAGCGGGCGACCTGGCAGGGCGGGGTGGCCTCGATCGTGGGCGGGGCGGTGGCGACGGTGTTCTTCGAGTTCGTGCTGCCGGCCATTGCGCCGGGCGTGATGCAGGGGGCCGGCGGGGCCGCCGGCGCGGTGTTCGGCGCCGACCCGTGGGGGATCCCGAGCATCTACCCGTCGGCAATCATCTCGATTGGCGCGCTGGTGCTGGTGAGCCTGATGACGCCGGCGCCGAAGCCCGAGGAGCTGGCCCAGCTGTTTCCCGACCAGGTCGGGGTACCGAAGGCGTGAATCACAGTTTCGGTACGGCGCCCGACGTGCGCCTGGCCCTGAAGCAGTCGCAGCCCTCGCAGTTGCGGATGTCGAAGTCGTAGCCGACGATCGGGAACAGCATCGGGTGGGCGCAGTACAGCAGCTGCCCGTCCTCGATCGTGTGGATGGTCAGTTCCGGCGGCAGGTGCGGCGAACGGCGGGCGTACCAGCAGCACCGGTGCCGAGCTTCCGGCTCGGGGTCGGTGGGGAGCATCACGCTCGCATGATAGCATCGTGGGAGGGAGACGATATGGAGGCCGAACGGACGGTGTTCTGCGTGAAGCTTCGGCAGGAGTTGCCTGGCCTGAAGGAGCCGCCGTGGCCGGGCGAGCTGGGGCAGCGAATCTACGCCAACGTGTCGGCCCGCGCCTGGAAGATGTGGGAAGACCGGATGCGGATGATCCTCAACGAGTACCGCCTGCTGCCCTGGCAGAAGGAGGCGCAGGACCTCATGGCGAAGGCGATGGAGGAGTTCCTGTTCGGCGAACAGGCAGCCCCGCCTCCGCCCGGCTACGTTCCCCAGAACGAGAAGAGCGACCAGTGAGATGAGAGGGGAGCAGGCCCCGGCGCGCGTCCCACGGCCTGCTCTCCCGCGCCGGCCAGCCTGAGCCGTACCATCACCCCCACCTGTCAAGTTCTGCTGCACTTGCTGTCGGGTTGGATGGGGCCGCCCGGCCCCGCCGTACGCGTTTTTCCAGCCCATCTTCCTAGTCGGTAACCCATTGTGAACGGATGGGATAGTGGCACGGCTTTTGTAGCTGGTCGGTGGCAGATGGTGCGCGGTCCTGTTGCGCGGCACCGCGTCCGGCTGCGAGGTCACAAGTGGTAGAGAAGCCCCCCGAGAACGACCCCGGGCGTGACACCCCCGACCCGGACGATGTTCCCGATACGCCGACCGACGAGCCGCCGCCCATACCCGTCGAGGATCCGCCTCCCGGCGAGAGCCCTCGAGGACCGTACATCGCGAGGAGGTAGGTCATGAACGAACCAGTCCGCAAGGAACGACGCGGGTTCGCGTCGATGTCGCCCGAAAAGCAGCGCGAGATTGCGAGCAAGGGCGGGCGTGCCGCCCATCAGAAGGGGACCGCTCACGAGTGGACGTCGGAGGAGGCCCGGACGGCAGGCCGCAAGGGCGGACAGGTGAGCCGCGGCGGACGGGGACGCCTTCCCCAGCCCGAGCAGCCGCGCGGAATGGAAAGCGAGAGCGAGCGGTAGCTTCCCGACAACATGACGCGGCGGGGCGCGCCAGCTCCGGCCGGTGCTCCGGCGAGCCCAGGCGTGCAGGCCGGGCCCCGCTCGCGTGCACGATCCCCACCAGACTGCGATGCGGGTGAGGCTGTGCCCGAACGATGTGGCTTAGGCTGTACCTCATCGCCTACTTCCTGATCGTCGGCGCGGCCTTCGCCGTGCTGTGGCAGGCCGGCGTGCTCGGGCGCCTGCCGCTCGGGCTCGTGACCTTGGCGCTCCTGGCGGCCGTGGGCCTGGGTCTCCTGCTGGCGCTCGTCTCGCGGCGTCCCGCCTGATCACGGCTTTTTGCGTTTTTTCGCGGTGCTGGCGCTTGGCACGAGGTATGGTTGACTCGTGTCGGAATACGTCGATGGACCGCAGCATCGGCCCACCTGCCCGTTCGTCGAAAATCAGTGAGGTCGCCAGACGGCGCTGGCGTTTCCGCCGTGGCCCCGCGATCGCGCTGGGGGCCGCACTGCTGTTTGCCTGGGCGGGCGCCGCGGTGCTCGACGCGCAGGAGCCGGGCCGGACGCCGGCCGTTCGCGTGGACCGCCTGTCGTTCGAGGGCGTCGAGCAGGTGAGCGAGGCCACACTGCGGTCGGTGCTGGCCACGCAGTCGCCCGGCTGGTGGCCCTGGTCCAAGAAGCCCCCTTTCAGCCGCGTCGAGTTCGAGGCCGACCTGCAGCGGATTCGCGCCTTCTACGTGGACCGGGGTTTCCCTGACGCCGAGGTCGTCTCGTTCGATATCCAGCTCAACAAGGCCGGCAACGAGGTCCGGCTCACGGTCGTCGTCGACGAGGGCGAGCCGACGCTGGTGACCGGCGTCCGGCTCGAGGGGTTCGACGACGTGCCCGAGCGCCGTCTACGCCGGCTGCGCCGACGGTTGCTGCCCATCCGCAGGGGCCAGCCGCTCGACCGCGCCGCCGTGGCCACCGCCCGGGAGATGATGGCCGACGAGCTGCGCAACCACGGCTATCCGTTCCCGCGCGTGGCGGCGCGCCTCGACCAGGGGCGGACCAATCGCGAGGTGACGATAACCCTGATCGCGGAACCCGGTGAGCAGGCCCGCTTCGGCGAGACGACCATCGTCGGCGAGCGCACCGTCGATGAAACGGTCATCCGGCGGTCGATGCTGTTCCAGCCGGGCGACCTCTACCGGCGGAACGCGATCCAGGAGACGCAGCGCAGATTGTTCTCGCTCGAGTTGTTCGAGTTCGTGAACGTGGCGCCGGTGCGCCCGGTCGAGGAGGAGGAAGGCACCACCGCCGACGGGCAGGCGGCCGCGCCGGCAGGCGACCACCGTGGCGACCCGAACACCGTGCCGATGCGCGTGACCGTGGCCGAGGGCAAACACCGGCGCGTGCGCATGTCGGGGGGCTACGGCACCGAGGAGAAGGCCCGCGCCGAGGCGCAGTACCGGCAGCTCAACTTCCTGGGCGGCGCGCGGTCGGCGGCGCTGCACGCGAAGTGGTCGTCGCTCGACCGCGGGCTGCGGGGCGAGTTCCTCCAGCCGTTCGTCTTCGGCCCCCGTTGGTCGTTCGCACTGACGGGGCAACGCTGGTACAGCAACGAACGGATGTTCCGGGCGGTCCAGAACGGCGGCGACGCGACCCTCACCTACGGCCCCGGGCTGGCCACCTCAGTCTCGCTCACGGCGTCCACCGTGTTCCAAAGCAGCCGCATCTCGCCCGAGGCCCTGGCCGACCTCTCCCTGCGGCCGCAGCTGATCGCGCTCGGCCTCGATCCGCGTGACGGCGGCCAGGACGGCACGCTCAACGTGATTTCGCTCGACATCCGGCGCAACACCGCGCAGCCGAACCCGCTGAACGCCATCCGGGGGTACTCGGTGGACGTCCACTTCGAACGGGCCGGCTTCTTCGGCTCGTACGAATACACGAACGCCTCGTTCGACGCCCGCCACTACTTACGCGTCCCGCTCGGCAGGCGGGGTGTCATTCTGGCGACGAGGGTCCAGGCCGGCTCGATCGCCCCCGACGGCGGCGCCCCCGACCGCGTGCCCTTCGCCAAGCGATACTTCCTGGGGGGATCGACCAGCCTGCGCGGCTGGGGGCGCTACGAGGTGAGCCCGCTCAGCATGTCGGGCCTGCCGCTCGGCGGCTTCTCGATGTTCCAGGCCAGCGTCGAGGCGCGCATCCGCCTGTTCGGCCAGCTCGGCGCGGTCGTCTTCCTCGACGCCGGGAACGTCTGGGAGGACGAGTGGCGGCTGCGCCCGAACGACCTCCGCTACGCGGCCGGTCCCGGCCTGCGCTACCTCACACCGGTCGGCCCCATCCGGGTCGATCTCGGCTACCAGCTGAACCCGATCCCCGGGCTGCTCGTGGACGGCCAGCCCGAAGGGCGCCGCTGGCGCGCGCACTTCAGCATCGGCCAGGCCTTCTGAGGATCGCGCGATGACCATCTTCCGGCGCGCTCTCCAGGTCCTGCTCCTCGTCGCGACGCTGGTCGTCGTGGCCGCCGCTGCCGCCGTCCTCGTCTCGCAAACCCCGTGGTTTCGCAGCTGGCTGCGCGGGTTCGTGGTGCAGCAGGCGAACCAGTACCTGAACGGCACGCTGTCGATCGGCAGCCTTGGGGGCAACCTGTTCTTCGGGGTCGAGCTTTCCGAGGTGGGCCTCGACGCCGGAGGAGAGCGGGTGGTTTCGATCCGGAACGCCGGGATCGACTACAACGCCATCCAGCTGATCTCGGGAAACCTGGTGATCGATCGCGTGCGGCTCGACCAGCCGTCGGTGCTCCTCGAACGGAACGCCGGCGGCTGGAACCTTGCCGCCCTGGTCAAGCGCCAGGAGCGCGAGCGTGAGCGCGCGGGGCCGGGCCGGACGATCAGCATCGGCGAGATCGGGATCAGCGACGGCACCGTGCGCGTGCGCGACCAGCTGCCGGTGGGGACGTCGGGCGAGCCGGCGGCGAGGCTCCCACGCGCGGTCGATCGGCTGAACGCCAGCCTGGGGTTCGAGTACGAGCCGGTGCGCTACACCGTCCGCATCGGCCACGTGTCGTTCCGCGCGAGCGACCCGGACATCGCGCTCAACGACCTCTCGGGCACCGTCTCGCAGCGCGACGACGACCTGTACCTCGACAACATCGCCATCCGCACGGCCGAAAGCTCGCTTCGGGTGGACGGCCGGATCGTGGACTACCTCGAGGAGCCGGTGGTCGAGCTGACGGCCTCGTCTGACAAGCTCGACGTCGCCGAGATCGGGCGTGTCCTTCCTGCCGCGGAGGGCATCCAGCTTCAGCCGTCGTTCCAGCTGAAGGCAAACGGACCGCTCGGGCGGCTGGGCCTCGACTTCGGCGTCCGTTCGACCGCCGGCGACATGGACGGGCAGTTGACGGCCAACCTCGTGGGTGAGACTCCCCGTGTGGCCGGCGTCGTGAACCTGCGCGGCCTCGATCTCGCGCCGCTCGCTCGAAATCCTGAGGCGACGAGCGATCTCACCGGCACGGTGCGGTTGGATCTCGCGCTGCCGCCATCCGAGGCCGGAGGGCCTGCGGTCGGCACCTTCACCGCACGGCTTCCGCGTGCCAGGGTCGCCGGGTACGAGGCCGCCGATCTGCGCGCCAGCGGCCGTGTGGACGGCCTGCGCGTGACGCTGGCCGGCGCAAGCGCCCGCGCGTATGGCGCGAACGCGCAGCTGTCCGGGCTCATCGTGCCCCCGTCGGAAGCCGAGGGTACCCCCCTCGAGGTCGATCTGGCTGGGAGCGTGGCAGGCCTCGACCTCCGGCACCTGCCCGCCGACCTGGGCGTGCCGCGGGCCCCAAGCCGCCTCGACTTCGACTTCCAGCTGGCGGGAACCCTCGAGGCGCTGCGGGGCGAGGCGCAGCTGCGCGAATCGATGATGGCCGGTGCCACCATCGCGCCGGACACGAAAGCGTCGTTCAGCAGGGAGCGGGGGGTGGTCGGCTACTCCGCCCATGGAGCGATTGCGGGGCTCGACCTCCAGCAGGCCGGGCAGGCGTTTGCGATCGAGGCGATGGCCGCCGACCGCTTCCGCAGCAACCTGAACGGCCGGTTCTCGATCGAGGGACGCGGTACGCAGGTTTCGGAGTTGACGCTGAACGCCAGCGCCGTCCTCGCGGACTCGACACTTGCGATGGCGAAGGTGCCGGCGCTGCAAGCCGAGGCCCATCTCGAAGGCGGTGCTCTCCGCGCCAGGGCCACCGGCGAGTTCACGGCGGTTGACCCCGCGGTGCTCTCGGGCCGACAGGCGCTGTCTGGCGAACTGGCCGGTCGGTTGAACGTCGAGGCCGGTGTTGCCGACGTCTTGGTACCGGTGTCGCTTGACTCGGTGAGCGCGTCGGGCCGTGTCGAGCTGGGGCCGTCGAAGGTGGGCTCGCTGGCACTCGACCAGGCCGTTGTGGAAGGCGAGTTCGCCAACGCAACGGCGCGGCTCGAGCAGGTCATCGTCGGGGGGCGGGACGTCGAGGTGAAGGCGAGCGGAACGCTGGCTCTCGGCACCTTCGGCGAGTCGGACCTGCAGTACCACCTGCAGCTCGGCAACCTGTCGGCCATCGGAGAGCTGGCCGGACAGCCGCAGGCGCAGGGGTCACTGACGATGGAGGGGCGGGTGACGGGCAACCGCACCAGCTTGCGTACGTCGGGGTCGATGAAGGGCTCCAACGTGGGGTACGGCGAAAACCGTGCGTTGAGCGTCGAGAGCACCTACGACGTCCAGGTGCCCGACTTCAACGTTGCGGACGCGCGCGCCACCGCTGACACCCGGCTGATGTTCGCCCTTCTCGCGGGGGAGGAACTGACGCGGGTCCAGGCGCGGACGGTCTATGCCTCCAAGCAGCTCGAGTTCGAGGGCGAGGCGCAGCAGGCGCAGCGCCAGGCACAGCTGGCCGGGCGCCTCGTGCTGCATCCCGAACACCAGGAAATCCACGTCGCCCGGTTCGGACTTGTCACCCAGGGAACGGAGTGGGTGCTGGCGCCCGGCAGCGAGCCGGCCATCGAGTACGGCAGCGACCGGCTCCTGGTCGAGGGCCTGACGCTGACCAGCGGTCCCCAGCGGATCGAGATCGACGGGACGATTGGCAAGGCCGACAGCCGGATGCGCGCGGCGCTCACCAACGTGGACATCGCCAGACTCGACACGTGGCTCGTCGGTGAGCGCCGGCTGGGCGGCGTGTTGAATGCCTCGGCGCGGATCACGGGGCCGCGGGACAGCCTGCGCGTGGACGCCGACTTCTCCATCGACAACGGCTCGTTCCGCAACTTCCTGTACCAGTCTTTTGCGGGCACGGCCGGCTACACCACGCGTCGCATGTCGCTCGACGCCCGCCTCCAGCAGGGTCCTTCAACGTGGCTCGTCGCGCGGGGGACCGTGCCGACCGCGCTCTTCCAGCCGTCCGTTCCCGGCAAGCCGGCACCGCCGGGCGCCGACGACCCGGTGGACTTCACGCTCCAGAGCAGCTCAATCGATTTCGGCCTCGTGCAGGGATTCACGACGGCGGTGGACGAGGTGTCGGGGAACCTCCAGGCCGACGTGCGCGTGACGGGGACGGCATCCGCCCCGGTGATGAACGGGTTCGTCGAGGTGGCGCAGGGTCGTTTCAACCTGCTCACATCGGGCGTCACCTACTCGAATCTCGACGGGCGCGTCGTGCTGCACGGCGACCGCGCCGTGATCGAACGCCTGAGGGTGGTGGACGAGCACGAGCGGAGCCTGACGATGTCGGGCGAGGTCGCCGTGCACGGCAAGGGGCTGGGCGAGGTGACGGCCCGGATCAGCGGCGAGGGCGTCGAGGTGCTGCACAACGAGCTGGGCCGCCTTGCGGCGGATGCGCGCCTCGACGTCAGCGGAAAGCTGCAGGCGCCGCGCGTGGCGGGCGAGATCACGCTGCGCAGGGCGGAGATCGACCTCGACGAGGTGCTTCAGCGCCAGGCGCGCGCGGCCTACGCAACCGCGCCTGTGCGTCGGGCGCCGGCCGGCGTCACCGGCACGGCGGCAGCCAGCTCAGTTGCGCGTGCCTCATCTCCCGCGGCGCCGGCCGCCCTGGCTGATGGCCAATCGTCCGCAGCAATTAACGAGGGCCGCGCGCAACCGGGCCCGGCGACCGGAGGTCAACAGGCGCCGCCGCCCGCCGGGGGAACTGGGATGCAGACCCCTGCGCAGCCACGCCCGACACAGGCCGCCGGCGAGGAGGCAACGCCGGCCTCGCCGTTCGACGCCGCCGAGCTGAACGTTCGCGTGCGGATCCCCGACGTCCTGCTCGTGCGAGGCGACAACCTGCGTCCGCCCGGGGGCGGGAGTCCCATCGGCCTCGGCGACGTCAACATCACGCTCGGCGGCGACCTGCGCGTGGAGAAGCCTGCCGGAGAGCCGATGCGCATCATCGGCGACGTGCGCACCGTGCGCGGTACGTACGACTTCCAGGGACGCCGCTTCGAACTGCAGCGGGACGGCCGCGTGCGCTTCGAGGGGGTGACGCCCATCGACCCGGCGCTCGACTTCACCGCGACGCGCCTCATCTCGGGTGTCGAGGCCCAGGTGCGGGTCGGCGGCACGATGAGCCGGCCCGAGCTGACGCTCACCAGCCGTCCCCCGCTCGAGGAGGCCGACATCCTGTCGCTGATCGTCTTCAACCAGCCGGCCAATCAGCTGGGGGCGGGCGAGCAGGTGTCGCTGGCCCAGCGCGCCAGCGCGCTGGCCACCGGCTTCGTGGCGGGGAAGCTGGCCGACTCGCTCGGGCGGGCGCTCGACCTCGACATCTTCGAGATCGAGGCGGCGCCGCAGGGGGCGGGCCAGGGGGCGTCGGTGACGGTGGGCGAGCAGGTGGGGCAGCGGTTGTTCCTGCGCCTGCGGCAGGGCGTCGGCGCCGACACGACGCGCCAGTTCATCATGGAGTACCAGCTGCTCGACTTCCTCCGGCTCGAGACGACCGTGTCGCAAGGAGGGAACGCCACCCGTTCGCTCATGCGCCGGGTCGAAGGCACCGGCCTGGATTTGATCTTCTTCTTCGATTACTAGGGGCTGGGGGCTGGGGGCTAGGGGCTAGGCACCTCCAGCACCTTCTGCACCCCCTGCACCTTCTGCACGACAGAGTACGTCTCAGTACGACCCGTTCACTCGACCTTTTCCACCTCTACCCTTGCATCGTTGAAGCAGGCGCCGGCGCCGATGTCGGTGAGCGTGTCGGGGGCGAGCGCGGTGGCGGTGAAGCCGTTCGCGGTGCTCTTGCGCCACAGCCCTTTCGGCAGCGAGACCGTGCCGGGGCGGACCGTGGGCTCGATGCTGACCGGGCACCGCACCTCGCCCAGGTCGTTGAACACGCGCACCAGGGTCCCCTCGGCGAGGCCGCGGGCGTGCGCGTCGATCGGGTGCATTGCGAGGCTCGGCTGCGGGCGCGGCAGCTCGCCCAGCGTCGAGCTGATTGTCCGGTTGCTGGCCGGCGAGATCAGAGCCAGGGGGTACCGGCCGGACGCCGGGTCGGGGATGTACCGATACAGGCCGGCCGATGATTCGGCTTCGAGGGCCTCGGGGAACAGGTCCACCTTCCCGTCGGGCGTGCCGGGACGCACGTCTGCGAACTGCACCGGGGTGAGGCCGAAGGCCGGCTCGGGACGGTCGCCGTTCTCGAGCGCGTTGGCAACCGCCGGCGGCAGGTGGCCCATCACCTCGAGCAGCGTCTCGAGTTCGCCCTGGTCCTTTCCATCGGCCAGGCCGAGGGCCGAAAGCAGGCTGCCGAACACCTCGGGGTTCGAGCGCGCTTCCCCGACGCTGTCGATCACGGGCCGCACCATCTGCAGGCTGATCGGACCGTACGCGCGCGTAAGGTCGTAGTGTTCGAGGAAGGTCGTGGCCGGCAGCAGGAGGTCGGCGTACGCTGCCGTGTCGGTCATCACCTGGTCGAAGACCACGGTGAACAGGTCTTCCCGCTCGAGGCCTCGCAGCACGCGCGCCTGGTCGGGGATCGTCACGACCGGGTTCGAGTTGTAGACGAACAACAGCTTCACGGGCGGCGCATCGTACTCGGTGAGCGCGCGGCCGAGCAGGTTCATGTTCACCGTGCGCGGCCGCGGGCGATCTCCATCCCCCGCGTCCAGCCAGGTTCGTTCGATCCCCCACGCCGGCGTGTTGGTCATCGAGAATCCGCCGCCGCGAACGCCGAACTTCCCGCCCACCGCCGGCAGCGCCAGCACCGCCGCCGCGGCGCTGCCACCGTTGCGGTTCCGCTCGAGCCCCCAGCCGCAGCGGACGAGCGCTGGCGACGCCGCCGCGAACCGTTCCGCGAACTCGCGCAGCACGCTTGCCGCGACACCGGCAACCTCGGCGGCGCGTTCGAAGGTCCACTCCGCCGCCCGCTCGCGCAGCCGTTCGGCGCCGCGCGCGTGAGCCGACAGGAAGGCCTGGTCGGCGGCGCCGCTTTCGAAGAGGTGGCGGTGCAGCGCCAGCGCCACCGGGAGGTCGGTGCCAGGCCTCACGGGCACGTGCAGGTCGGCCTGCCGGGCGATCTGGGTCACCCTCGGATCGACGACGATGAGCGTGGCGCCGGCCTTCCGCGCGCGCTGCACGTACGGCATCAGGTGAATCGCGCTCGTCGAGGGGTTCGCACCCCAGATCACGATCAGCCGGGCGTGCTCGTAGTCGGGATAGCTCACCGACGGCATGCGGCCGTACATGGCCGCGAGCGCCGCGCCCGTGGGCGCCGCGCACACGTTCCTCGCCAGCCGCGACGCGCCGAGACTCGCGAAGAGGCGGGCGTCGGAAGTGTCCTGCGTCACGAGGCCGTTGGACCCGCCGTACGAGAACGGCAGGATGGCCTCGCCTCCCCAGCGATCGCGCGTCTCGCGCAGCCGGGCCGCCAGCAGATCGATTGCTTCCTCCCACGAGATCTGCGAGAAGGCCGCCTGGCCCTTCGGGCCGGTGCGGATGGCGGGGTGACGCAGCCTGGCCTCGCCGGTGACCCGGTCGGCAAAGCGCCGAACCTTGTCGCAGATGAAGCCGGCCGTCGTCAGGCTCCGGTGCGAGCCGTCGATGGCCACCACGCGTCCTTCGTTCACCTTCACCGAGAGACTGCACGAGTCGGGGCAGTCGAGCGGGCACGCCGTCTCGACCGTTTCGTCGGGGCCGGTGCTCATCCGTTGCGGCATGGGGTCTCCGTATGCCTCCAGCATAGCGGATCACGATTTGCTACCGATCGGG
>JARKSS010000101.1 GCA_029974175.1 Vicinamibacterales bacterium | reverse complement strand
GGGGGCCCGCATGTGTGCGTCCGGTTCACGGCGCCGGCCTTTTTCTTGTCCTCGGCTTCTCGCCTTCGCCACGCGCTCGCCTCTCCTCCCGCCTTCGCCAGGCGCTCGCTTCGCTCGCGGCTTCGGCGGGCAGGCCGCGGTTTCGGCGGGCAGGCCTGCCGGCATTTCGTCAGGCCATTGCCGGAAATTGCCGCCCGTCCGTCACAGCCGTTCGGCAGGACGTTGGATTTCTCGAATTTCGTGCGGTTTGGAGCTGGCACCCGGTTTGCGTTTCTGATGGCGGAAAGGGCAGAAGAGCGCTCCAATCCAACTCCGATGACAAGGCAGTGCCCGGTGAGGTCGCGCTTTCGTATCCTCTTTTTGCCTGCCGCGGCCGGTCAGCCCATGAAACGGCCGGTCGTGTTGAACTGCTATCTATAATCCCTCCAGACCCTAGTTCCACAGGGCGGCCCCACCGGGCACGCAATTCCATGGGCGGCCACCGAGGCCGCCCTTCTTGTTTCTGCTGACTCCCGCGGTACGGTTCTGTCCGCCTCAACAGGCTTGGCGGCGTGTGCGGTCACGATTACAATGCGGTGGTTCTCATCCCAACCGCGTAACGAACGCGCGCGCCGCGGCGCCGCGCTGGATGGCTGGCAGGGGAGGCGCTCCTCGCCGGCCGAGGACGCGAGACCCGATGCGATTCCGCCTGGCCCTGGCGCTCGCCGCCTGCTGCGCGACGGCGCCGCCCATCCTGGCGCAGCAGCCGCCATCCCCGCCGACCAACGCCGACTGCCTGGGATGCCACGGCGACCCTGCCGCCCAGGCAGCCAGCGGCCGGTCGGTGGCCGTGGATCCGTCGAGGTTCGAGCGGTCGATCCACGGTCAGGTCGGCGTCGCGTGCGTGGACTGCCATACCGATCTGGCGGCCCTGACCGAGCTGCCGCACCCCGAGAAGCTGGCGCCCGCCACCTGCAGCGCGTGCCACGAGCCGGCCGTGCAGGCCTACGATCTCGGCATCCACGCGAAGGCGCGGGAGGGCGGGAAGAACCTGGCGGCCCGGTGCGCCGATTGCCACGGCGCCCACGACATCCTGCCCTCGAAGGATCCCGAGTCGCGGACCTATCACCTGAACCTGCCTGGCACCTGCGGAGCATGCCATCAGAACGACGAGATCGTGCAGGCAGGCCGCATTGCCGGCAGCGACGTGTCGCGCTTCCAGGACAGCATTCACGGCCAGGCCCTGTCGCGCAGCGGCCTGTTGTCGGCTCCCAACTGCTCCGACTGTCACGGCTACCACGACATTCGTCCGTCGCAGGATCCCGCCAGCCGCGTGGCGCGCGCCCGGGTGCCCGAGACCTGCGGCAGCTGCCACGAGGGGATCCTGAACCAGTACTCCGGCAGCGCCCACGGGGCCGCGCTCTCCGCCGAGCATCCGATCGCCCCGAACTGCGCGTCGTGTCACACGGCGCACGGCGTGACCCGGACCGACAGCGACTCGTGGCAGCTGCAGGTGCTGGCCGAGTGCGGCTCGTGCCACGCCGAGGCGATCAGGACCTACCGCGACACCTTCCACGGGCAGGTCACGCAGCTGGGGTTCGTACGGGTGGCGACCTGCGCGAGCTGCCACGGGGCCCACGAGATCCTGCCGGCCGAGAACCCGCGGTCGCGCGTCTCGCCGGCCCGCCTGGTCGAGACGTGCGGCACGTGTCACCCGGGCGCCAACAAGAGTTTCGTCCAGTACGACCCGCACGCCGATCGCCATAACCGCGAGCGGAACCCGCTGCTCTTCTACGCGTCCCGGTTCATGCAGGCGCTGCTCGCCGGCGTGTTCCTCTTCTTCGGCGTGCACACGCTGCTCTGGCTTTCGCGCACGGCGCCGCTGCGCCGCGCGCGAAAGCGGGCAGCCGCCCGCATGCAGGCCGACCAGCAGGAGCAGGCGGCGGTCGAGCCCTCCGAGAAATCCGAGCGGCCTGCCGGGCCTGACGACCGCCCTGGCGGGGAAGGGACGGCCACCGGGGACGAGACCCGCGGCAGGGACGACGGGGCAGGGAACGACGAGGGGGGCGGCGCCGGCACGCGCGGCGAGGGGCGCGACGCATGACGAGGAGCTACCTGCGCTTCGATCGCTATCACCGGATCCTGCACGGCCTGCTGATGGTCAGCTTCATGGGGCTGGCGTTCACCGGGATGCCGCTGCTCTTCAGCGAGGCGAGCTGGGCGCCGTACCTCTCGGCGGCGTTCGGGGGGCCCTGGTCGGCCGGCATCCTCCACCGCGTGTTCGCGGTCGTCTTGATCGCCACCTTCGCGCTGCACGTCTTCGGGCTCCTGCACCGGCTGTTCGTGAAGGAGGAGCTGGAGATCCTGTGGGGACCGGCCTCGATGACGCCGCAGCCTCGTGACGTCGCCGAGATGATCGCCCACTTCCGGTGGTTCCTTCGCCTCGGGCCCCGGCCCGAGTTCGACCACTTCACTTACTGGGAGAAGTTCGACTACTGGGCGGTGTTCTGGGGGATGGGCGTGATCGGCACCTCGGGGCTCATGCTCTGGTTTCCCGAGTTCTTCTCGCGGTTCGTGCCCGGGTCGTGGTTCAACGTGGCGCTGCTCGTGCACGGCGAGGAGGGGCTGCTGGCCGCCGGCTTCATCTTCACGATCCACTTCTTCAACACGCACTTCATCCCGAACAAGTT
>JARKSS010000064.1 GCA_029974175.1 Vicinamibacterales bacterium | reverse complement strand
AGAACTGAGCGCGCTCCGGCGCCCCCGGCCAAGACCCGTTCGTGCACTCATCCAGGAGACCCGATCGATGAGACTCTCTACGCTTCCCCGCCAGGAAGGAACCCGGATTGGCAGCTGGTCCAGGCTGGCCCTCGCGGCCCTTGCGGCGCTCGGCTGCGCCGTGGCCCTCGCCGCGCCCATGCGGGCGGCCGACCAGCCCGGCCGGATCGACTTCACCATCGACCCGTCGAAACCTGGCGCGACGATCAGCCGGAACCTCTTCGGCCAGTTTGCCGAGCACCTCGGGACCGGGATCTACGAGGGCGTCTGGGTCGGCAAGGACTCGGCCATCCCGAACACCCGCGGCATCCGCAACGACGTGGTCGCCGCCCTCAAGGCGCTCAAGGTGCCGAACGTGCGGTGGCCGGGCGGCTGCTTCGCCGACGAGTATCACTGGCGCCGGGGCATCGGCCCCGAGCGGGGCGTGTCACTGAACCCGAACTGGGGCGGCGTCATCGAGCCCAACACGTTCGGCACGCACGAGTTCATGGACTTCGTCTCGCAGATCGGCAGCGAGGCCTTCATCTCGATCAACGTCGGGTCGGGCACGCCCCAGGAGGCGGCCGAGTGGCTCGAGTACATGACGGCCCCGCAGGAAACGAGCCTCGGCAAAGAGCGCGCCGCCAACGGCCACCCCGCGCCTTACAAGGTGGCGTACCTCGGCATCGGCAACGAGAGCTGGGACTGCGGCGGCAACATGTCGCCCGAGTACTACCTGAGCCAGCTGAAGATCTACAGCCGCTTCGTCCGGAACTTCAATCCCGCGCAGCAGGAGGAGAAGGACCGGATGCTGAGGATTGCCGTCGGCCCGGGCGGCAGCGGCCCGCGGTGGACCGCGTGGACCCACATGATCATGAAGGGCTGGCAGGAGCGCACGTGGAGCTACGACTACGACGGGCTCTCCCTTCACAACTACACCGTCGTGAAGTGGCCGCCGGCCCACGCGTCGGTCGGCTTCGGCGAGACCGAGTACGCGGAAATCCTGAAGAAGACGCTCGAGATGGACGCCATCATCGCCGAGCACTCCGCGATCATGGACAGGTACGACCCCGAGAAGAAGGTTTCGCTGGTCGTGGACGAGTGGGGCGGCTGGTACGCGCCGCTGCCGGGCAGCAACCCCGGGTTCCTCCAGCAGCAGAACAGCCTGCGCGACGCCGTCCTCGCCGCGCTCAACCTCAACATCTTCGCGCGCCACGCCGACCGCCTGCGCATGGCCAACATCGCCCAGATGGTGAACGTCCTCCAGGCGATGATCCTCACCAGCAAGGAGAAGATGGTTCTCACCCCCACGTACCACGTGTTCAGGATGTACGTGCCCTTCCAGGACGCGACGTTCCTGCCGGTCGCCTACGACGCCGGGTGGTACACGAAGGGGTCGTTCGCGCTGCCCCGCCTCGACGCCATCGCCGCGAAGGACACGGCGGGGACGCTGTGGCTCGCGGTCACGAACGTCGATCCCACCCGCCCGGCCGAGATCACCGTCCGCCTCGGGGGCGCTCGCGCCGCCGCGGCGTCCGGTGAGACGCTGACGGCCGGTTCAGTTGACAGCGTGAACACCTTCGAGACGCCGGACACCGTGAAGCCGAAGCCGATCGCGGCGAAGGTCGAGAGTGACCGGCTCATCCTGACGCTCGAGCCCAAGTCGGTGACGGTGGTCTCGATCCGGTGACCGGGATCGCCTAGATCAGTTCCCGGAACAGTTCCCTGGCCGGCGCGGGGATGACCGTCTTCGCGACGAGAATCCCCTCGTCGGCCGCCACCGCGGCGCCCGCCGCGACCGCCGCTTCCACGCTCGCCACGTCACCGGTCAGCAGCACGAACCCCTTGCCGCCGATGGCCATCGCGAGGTGCACGCGGAACAGGACGACGTCGGCGGCCTTCGCGACCGCGTCGGCCACCTCGACGATGCTCGAGGCCGAGAAGGTCTCGATGATGCCCAGCGCCTGCACGCGCTCGGGGTCGGGCTCCACCGAGAGGCCGATCGCCGGGAAGACGTCGGGGTGCACCTGCGGGATGACCCGTTGCTCGATGAGTGCCCCGTTGCACTGCGCCGCACCCGCCTCCAC
>JARKSS010000061.1 GCA_029974175.1 Vicinamibacterales bacterium | reverse complement strand
TCGATCTGTTGATCACCGACGGCCGCGCCGACACGGCGCGCGTGCTCGCCGCCCGTCTCGCCCAGGCCTACCCTTCGTCGCCGCGTCACCTCGCGCTTGCCGGCCGCGCGGCGCTTGCCGTGAAGAGTTACGCCGAGGCCGCGCGCTGGTTCGAGCTGGCGCTCGTCCTGGCGCCGGACGATGCGGAGCTGCTCGCGCTGCTCGACACAGCACGCAAACGGTGACGGCAGCGGCCGTTCGCGGCACGGCCCGGCCTCAGGACTTGAGCCACAAAGGACACGAAGGCGGCTGCCAAAGGGTCTGCCTCGCCCGGCGCGGCCCTTCGGGCGGTCGGCCACCGAGAGCCGGCGCCTGAAGCTCGCCGATGGCTGGGTCGTGGAATACACCATCTTTGTGATCTTTGGGTCCTTTGTGGTTGCCTCGTCAGGCAGCCTCCGTGGTGCCCTCGCAGCGGGTGGTAGAATCGGCCCGCCGACCCGGGTCTGACGTCCCCTCTGAGGAGAGATTGCGTATGCGCACCGTGAGCACCCGACTCGTGCCGACGCTGCTGGGAACGCTCGGCCTCACGCTCCTCGCGATCCCTGCGCACCTGTTCGCGCAAACGCCGCCGGCGGCCGCCCCGGCCCAGGCCGAGCCGCGCTACCAGCTTCCGCCGAAGGTCATCGTTGACATCCTCGACGCCCGGCCGCTGCCCGCGGTCATCGTCAGCCCGTCGCGCCAGCAGCTCGCGCTGCTCGACCGCCCGTCGATGCCGTCGATCGCGGAGCTGTCGCAGCCGATGCTGAGGCTGGCCGGCACGCGCATCAATCCGGCAACCAACGGGCCGCAGCGCAGCCAGGGGATCACCGGCATCACGCTGAAGTCGATTGCCGACGGCAAGGACACGCCGGTCGTCGTGCCGCCCGAACCCAAGCTCGACCCCATCGGCTTTTCGCCCGGCGGCCGCCGGTTCGCGTTCACCCACACCCGGCCTGCCGGCATCGAGTTGTGGGTTGCCGACACTGCCACGGGCCAGGCGAAGGCCGTCACCGTCGCCGCGCTGAACGCCACGCTCGGCCCCCCGTGCCAGTGGGTGGACGACAACTCGCTGCTGTGCGAGTTCGTGGTGGCAAGCCGGGGGGCCGCGCCGAAACCGCCAGACGTCCCCACCGGCCCCAACGTGCAGGAGAACGCGGGGAGGGCGGCGCCGGTGCCCACCTACGAGGACCTGCTCAAGACCGCACACGACGAGGCGCTCTTCGAGTACTACTTCACCGGGCAGCTGGCGTTCGTTGACGCCGCAACGGGCCGCCGGACGCCGGTCGGCTCGCCGGGGATTTTCAGCACCGTCATCGTCTCTCCTGACGGGCAGCACCTCATCGTCGAGCGGTTGAAGCGGCCCTTCTCGCGGCTGGTTCCCGCGCGCGGCTTCCCGAAGGATGTCGAGATCTGGTCGAGAACGGGCCAGCTCGAGAAGCGGATCGCCTCGCTCCCGGCCGCCGAGTCGGTCCCCATGCTCGGCGTCCCGACCGGGCCGCGCTCCTGCCAGTGGAACCAGAGCGCGCCGGCGACGGCTGTCTGGGTGGAGGCCCTGGACGGGGGAGACCTGCGCCGCCAGGTGCCCAAGCGCGATCGGCTGATGACCCTGGCTGCCCCGTTCTCGGGCGAGCCGGCCGAGTGGCTGCGCCTCGACCACCGGTTCGCCGGGATCAGCTGGACCGAGGATGGCACGGCGCTGGTGAGCGAGTTCGAGCGGACCAGGCGAATGCGGACGACGTGGGCGGTCGCGGCGGGTTCGAACCAGCCGCGCCGCCTCTGGCAGTTGAGCGCCGAGGATCGGTACCGGGATCCCGGCACCCCCATCGTCGTCCAGAAGGGTGGCGCGCGGCTGGTCGCGCAGTCGGGCGGCGCCATCTTCCTCGCGGGTGCTGGCGCATCTCCGAAGGGTGACTTCCCC
This sequence comes from Vicinamibacterales bacterium, assembly GCA_029974175.1. Classification (GTDB taxonomy): domain Bacteria; phylum Acidobacteriota; class Vicinamibacteria; order Vicinamibacterales; family Fen-181; genus JARKSS01. The sequence continues at coordinate 27,288 of JARKSS010000061.1, read as the reverse complement.
TTCCTCGACCGGTTCGACCTCGCGACCGGGAATACGGAGAGGCTCTTCCAGGCGCAGGGCGAGTGCTACGAAACGATCGTGGCGGTGCTCGATGGCGACGCGAACACCTTGCTGACGCGCTACGAGACCCCGAAGGAGCCGCCCAACTACTTCGTGCGCAGCCGGGCAACGGGCGAGCGGCGTGCGCTGACGCAGTTCACCGATCCGGCGCCCCAGCTCGCCGGCGTCGAGCGACGGTTCCTCACCTACCAGCGGAAGGACGGGGTGCAGCTGACCGCCACCCTGTACCTCCCGCCGGGATACAAGGAGGGCGAGCGGCTGCCGGTGGTCATGTGGGCCTACCCGAGGGAGTTCACCGACCCTGCTCTCGCCGGACAGGTGTCGGGCTCACCCTACCGGTTCAACACCTACACCGGTGCGTCGCACCTGTTCTTCCTGACCCAGGGCTACGCGGTCCTCGACAACCCGACGATGCCCATCGTCGGGCCCGGCGAGACGGCCAACGACACCTACGTGGAGCAGCTCGTGGCGAGCGCGGAAGCGGCCATCGACAAGGTGGTCGAGATCGGGGTCGGCGACCGCGACCGCATCGGCATCGGCGGTCACAGCTACGGCGCCTTCATGACCGCCAACCTCCTGGCCCACACGCGCCTGTTCAAGGCGGGAATCGCGCGCAGCGGGGCGTACAACCGCTCGCTGACGCCGTTCGGCTTCCAGAGCGAGCGGCGGACCTTCTGGGAGGTGCCACACGTCTACGCGGCGATGTCCCCGTTCTGGTACGCCGACAAGGTGAAGGACCCGATCCTGCTCATCCACGGGGAAGCCGACAACAACTCGGGCACGTACCCGATCCAGTCGGAGCGCTTCTACATGGCGCTGAAGGGTCACGGCGCCACGGTGCGCTACGTGACGCTGCCCAACGAGTCGCACGGCTACGTGGCGCGCGAGTCGGTGCTCCACACGCTCTACGAGATGATCAGCTGGTTCGACCGGTACGTGAAGGGGGGAGACTAGGATTCGGGAATCAGGATTCGGGAATCAGGATGTCCCAGTCCCGAATCCCGGGTCCTGTGATTAGAACATTCCGAGCTGAAGGCGGGCAGCTTCAGACATGCGGTCGGTCGTCCAGGCGGGTTCCCAGACGACTTCCACGTAGACATCTTTGACGCCGGGGACTTCGCGCACCTTCTGATCGACCTCGTAGGGGAGCACCTGCGCCGCCGGGCAACCGGGGGCGGTGAGCGTCATCTCGATCTCGACGCGCGACTGCGAGTCGACCCGGATGTCGTAGATCAGCCCCAGCTCCCAGATGTTGACCGGGATCTCGGGATCGTAGACCTGGCTCAGCGCCTCGACGATGGCGGGCTTCAGCGCGAGCGCTGCCACCGGGTCGCTCTTCACGTTTTCTGCCATCGCTCGCTCCAACTCTTCTCGAGCCCCGGTTCCCGATGCGCGAATCCTGCTATTCGGTTGACGCGTCACGGCCGTCCCCAAGCGCCGAGCGCAGCGTGTGCCAGGCCAGGCTGGCGCACTTCACCCGGGACGGGAACTCGCGGACGCCGCAGAAGACGCTCAGCTTGCCGAGGCTGGCCTCGATCTCGTCGTCCACGCCGACCGTCACCATCCGGTGGAACTCCTCGAAGAGCCGCTGCGCTTCGGCAACGGGCCTGCCCTTCACCGCGTCGGTCATCAGTGACGCCGAGGCCCGCGAGATCGCGCATCCCGCGCCCTCGAAACGCACGTCGCGGATGATCCCGTCGGCCACCTGAGCGTGCACGGTGAGGCGGTCGCCGCACAGGGGGTTGTGCCCCTTGGCGTGGCGGTTCCCCTCGGGCAGGGGACCGAAGTTCCTCGGCCGCTTGTGATGGTCGAGGATGACCTCCTGGTACAGCTCGCGCAAGTCCGGCATCAGCCCAACACCTCCCGCACGCGATCGAGCGCGTCGGCGAGTCGATCGACGTCCTCCTTCCGATTGTAGAACGCGAAGGAGGCGCGCGCGGTGGCGCCGAGGCCGAGGCGGTGCATGAGCGGCTGGCAGCAGTGATGGCCGGCGCGGATCGCCACCCCCTCGCCGTCGAGGATCGTGCCGATGTCGTGGGGGTGGATCTCGTCCATGACGAACGAGACGATGCTCGTCCGCGGCGCCCCGCGCCCCACCAGGCGGACACCTGGAACGCGCTCGAGGCGCTCGATCGCGTAACCGAGCAGTTCTTCCTCGTGGGCGAAAGCGGCCGCACGGTCGAGGCCTTCGAGGTACCGAATGGCGGCTTCGAGGCCGATGGCCCCGGCGATGTCGGGCGTCCCGGCTTCGAACTTCGCCGGCAGGGTGTTGTAGTCCACCCGCTCGAGGGTCACCGAGCGAATCATGTCGCCGCCCCCCTGCCACGGGGGCAGGGCGTCGAGGCGGCCGGCCTTGCCGTAGAGCACGCCGATGCCGGTCGGGCCGTACAGCTTGTGGCCCGAGAACGCGTAGAAGTCGCAGTCGATCGCCTGGACGTCCACCGGGAGGTGCGCCACGGCCTGGGCGCCGTCGATGAGCACCGGGATGCCGCGCTCGTGCGCGAGGCGCACGATCTCGGCGACGGGGTTGACCGTGCCGAGCGCGTTGGACACGTGGCCGAGCGCGACGATCCGCGTCCGGGAGGTCAGCACCCGCTCGTACTGGTCGAGCCGCAGGTCGCCCGCGTCGGTGATCGGCACCACCCGGAGGCGCGCCCCTGTCGCCTCGGCGGCCATCTTCCACGGGACGAAGTTCGAGTGGTGCTCGAGCACCGAGACGACGATCTCGTCGCCTTCCTTCAGGCCCGACCGCACCAGCGACTGGGCCACGAGGTTGATGGCCTCGGTCGTCCCCCGCACGAAGACCACCTCGCGGGCCTCGCGCGCGTTGATGAACCGCTGCACGGCCTGGCGTGCACCCTCGTACGCCGCCGTCGCCCGTTCGCTCAGCAGGTGGACGCCGCGATGGATGTTGGCGTTGTCGTGCAGGTAGAAGTGACTGATGCCCTCCACCACCGCGAGCGGCTTCTGCGTGGTGGCGGCATTGTCGAGGTAACTGAGCGGCTTGCCGTGCACGAGCTGCGAGAGGACCGGGAAGTCGGGGACGACCGAGGCGGGATCGAACGGGCGGACCCGCGGGCCCGCCCCCACCGACGAAGCGCCGAGACCCACTCCCGGGTTCATGCCAGGCTCTCTTCCTCCGCACCGTCTGGCAGCCGCTCGGCAATCAGCCGATCGAGCAGGTCGCGGACCGGCTCGAGCTTCATCCGTCCGATGACCTCTCCGGCGAAGGCCCGCACGAGCATGCGACGCGCCTCGGCCAGGCCGATGCCGCGGGCCCGCAGGTAGAAGAGCGCGTCCGAACTGATCTGCCCCACCGTGGCCCCGTGCGTGCACTTCACGTCGTTGGCGAAGATCTCGAGCTGCGGCTTCGTGTTGATCTGCGCCTCGTTCGAGAGCAGCAGCGTCTTGTTGGTCTGCTTGGCGTCGGTCTTCTGCGCGTCGGGCCGCACGCGGATGCGCCCGTTGAAAACGGCGCGCGCCCGGCCGCCCAGGATCCCCTTGTAGAGCTCGTGGCTGGTCCCGTGCGGCATTGCGTGGTCAACCTCCGTGTGGTTGTCCACCAGCGCCTGGCCGTCGGCCAGGTAGACGCCGTTGAGCGCGCTCTCGGCTCCCTCGTCCGCCAAGACCACCACCGCGTCGTGCCGGGCGATGAGCCCCCCGAGCGCGGCGTTGTGCGAGGAAACGTTGGCCGACCGCCCGACCTGGATCTGCGTGAGACCGATGTGGTACGCGCGGGCAGACTCACGCTGGAGGCGGTAGAGCTCGACGACGGCCCCGGGCCCGGCCACCAGCTCGGTCACGGCGTTGGTGAACGCGCGCCCGTCGCCGACGCTGCCGTAACTCTCGACCAGCCGGACCTGGCTGGCCTCGCCCGCCAGCACCAGGGCACGCGGGAAGCTCGCCGTACCCTCGCGTCCCGAGGACAGGAAAAGCAGCTGGATCGGCTCTTCCACGATGGTTCCCGGCGCGATCTCGACAATCGCGGCGTCCGGGAACAGCGCCGTGTTGAGCGAGGTGAACGATCGCTGGTCGAACGGCGCATGAGCGGTCAGGTGCCGCTGGAGGCGGTGCGCGCGGTCGCCCTCGAGCAGGGTGCCGGCCTCGACGCCCGCCGGCATGCCGTCGAGGCGCGAGAGCGCCGGCGCGAACCGGCCGTCCACGAGGACGATCACCGGGCCTTGCAGCCCCGGCAACAGGTAGCGATCGCAGTCTTCGGCGGCCGCGGCCTCGCCCCCCTCCGCGGGGACGAACCGCCCCTCCGCGATCGGGACGATGTTGGTGAAGCGCCAGTCCTCGTCACGCGTGGTCGGGAACCCGAGGCGTGAGAAGGCGCTCGCGGCCCTCGCCCGCACACCCCGCAGCCAGGCGGGCTCCGAGGCGCGCTGGACGGCGGCGGCGGCGTACGACGCTTCGAAGTGCGACACGGACGACGCGGCGGCGCTGGCGTTCGACGTCACGCCCGCCCTCCAACCGGCTCTCCGTCCTCGATCCACCCGTAGCCGCGCTCCTCCAGCTCCAGCGCCAGCTCCTTGCCGCCCGACCGCACGATGCGCCCATCCGAGAGCACGTGCACGAAGTCGGGGACGATGTAGTTGAGAAGCCGCTGGTAGTGCGTCACGACGATGATCGAGCGGTCGGGCCGGCGTAGGCTGTTCACGCCGTGCGCGACGATCTTCAGCGCGTCGATGTCGAGGCCCGAGTCGGTCTCGTCGAGGATCGCCAGCTTCGGCTCGAGCACCGCCATCTGGAAGATCTCGTTCCGCTTCTTCTCGCCGCCCGAGAATCCCTCGTTCACCGGGCGGTTGAGCAGCGAGGGATCGATGTCGAGGACCTTCATCCGGTCGCGGACGAGCGCCATGAAGTCCATGGTGTCCAGCTCGGGCTCGCCGCGGTGCTTGCGCAGCGCGTTCAGCGCCGCCTTGAGGAAGTAGGCGTTGTTGACGCCTGGAATCTCGACGGGGTACTGGAAGGCCAGGAAGAGGCCCTCGCGGGCGCGTTCCTCGGGGTCGAGCCCCAGCAGGTCGAGGCCCTGGTAGGTGACGCTCCCCTCGGTGACCTCGTAGTCGCCCCGCCCGGCCAGCACGCCCGCCAGCGTGCTCTTGCCCGACCCGTTCGGCCCCATGATCGCGTGCACCTCGCCGGTGCCCACCGCGAGATCGACCCCCTTCAGAATCTCGTTGCCGCCCGCCCGGGCGTGCAGCTTCCTGATCTCGAGCATTCGTCCCCCGTTGTGCGATGGCGCGTCGCGCCGCTATCCGACCGACCCTTCCAGGCTCACCCCGAGCAGCTTCTGCGCCTCGACGGCGAACTCCATCGGCAGTTCGCGGAACACTTCCTTGCAGAACCCGCTGACGATCATGTTCACCGCGTCCTCGGTGGACAGCCCGCGCTGGCGGCAGTAGAAGATCTGGTCCTCGCCGATCTTCGAGGTCGAGGCCTCGTGCTCCATCTGGGCCGAGGTGTTCTTGATCTCGATGTAGGGGAAGGTGTGGGCCCCGCACTTGTCGCCGATGAGCAGCGAGTCGCACTGCGAGTAGTTGCGCGCGTTCTCGGCGTTGCGGCCGATCTTCACCATCCCGCGGTACGTGTTCTGCCCGCGGCCGGCCGAGATCCCCTTCGACACGATCGTGCTGCGCGTGTTCCGCCCCAGGTGGATCATCTTGGTGCCGGTGTCCGCCTGCTGGAAGTTGTTCGTCACGGCCACCGAGTAGAACTCGCCGATCGAGTTGTCGCCCTGCAGGATGCAGCTCGGGTACTTCCAGGTGATCGCCGAGCCGGTCTCGACCTGCGTCCAGGTAATCTTCGAACCCGCGCCGCGGCAGTGGCCGCGCTTGGTGACAAAGTTGTAGATGCCGCCCCGCCCTTCCTTGTCGCCGGGGTACCAGTTCTGCACGGTCGAGTACTTGATGGTCGCCCGGTCGAGCGCCACCAGCTCGACGACGGCCGCGTGCAGCTGGTTCTCGTCGCGCATCGGCGCCGTGCACCCCTCGAGGTAGCTCACAAACGCCCCCTCGTCCGCGATGATCAGCGTCCGCTCGAACTGCCCGGTGTTCTGCGCGTTGATCCGGAAGTAGGTGGACAGCTCCATCGGACAGCGCACGCCCTTCGGGACGTACGCGAACGACCCGTCGCTGAAGACCGCCGAGTTCAGTGCGGCGAAGAAATTGTCGGTGTGGGGAACGACGCTGCCGAGGTACTGCCGCACCAGCTCGGGGTGGTTGCGCACGGCCTCGGAGAACGAGCAGAAGATGATGCCCAGCTCGGCCAGCTTCTGCCGGAACGTCGTCGCCACCGAGACGCTGTCGAAGACCGCGTCCACGGCCACCCCGGCCAGCGCCTTCTGCTCCTCGATCGGGATGCCCAACTTCTCGAAGGTCCGTCGGATTTCGGGGTCCACTTCGTCGAGGCTGCCGAGCGCCTTCCTCGGCTTGGGCGCCGCGTAGTAGATGATGTCCTGGTAGTCGATCGGGTCGTACTTGACGTTTCCCCAGCGCGGCTCCTGCATCCCCTGCCAGGCGCGCAGCGCCTTCAGCCGCCAGTCGAGCAGCCACTCGGGCTCGCCCTTGCGCCGCGAGATCTCGCGGACGATGTCCTCGTTCAGGCCGCGGGGAACCGTGTCCGCCTCGATGTCGGTGACAAAGCCGTACTTGTATTCCTGCGTGGCCAGCTCTTCGATGGTCCGTTCTGCAGTGCTCATCGGATCTCCCGCGGCCCGCCCGGGGCCCCGCGGCCGGATGAACGCAAACGAAAAGCTGACCGAAATTGGGGGCCCGCTCCCGGTCAGCCGCTCTACTCCGACCGTTTGAGTCCCCAATATAACACATTCCCGACAAAACAAGTCGCATATAAAGCTGAGCGGTAGGGAGGGAGTGGGCGCGCCGGCATGCCTCGAAGGGATGCGGATGCTGAGGGCGGGGCCGGAGGAGGTTAGCGCGTCAGCGCTTCGTTTCCTCGCAGATCACGATGCTCTTGGGCCCCACGTGCAGCTCGTGCTCCTGGCCTCGAGCTTCGAGCACCACCTCGTGGCCATCGACCAGCACCTGGGCGTACATGCGGTCGGGCTGCGGACAGCCCAGGCTCGAGTCAGACCAGGTAGCGGCCTTGGCCGAAACCAGCTCAATCTCGGCGACCGGGATGTCGAGTTTCTCCGACAGGCGGGTCTTCGCCCGCTCGACGGCCCGCGCGCGGGCCTCGGCTGGATCGGACGGCTTCTCGCCGAGCTTCACCTGCGTCTCCCCCGCAGCGGCCGCTGTTTCGAAGGCCGGCTCGATGACCGCTGCGTTCTCGGGCTGCCGGCCGGCCGCGGCACACCCGGCAACGACAGCGAGCGTGAGCGCGGAAAGGAACCCGGCCCTCATGCCCACCGCCCGCGGGTGTCCATCAGCTCGTTCCACCACTCGCGGTCGAGAAAGGAATCTTCGGGGGCCGTGAGCATCTTCGCGAAGTGCGACGGCGCGACGGTCAGGGTGAGGATGGCCGTCGGCAGGAAGCGCCGCATCGCCACGTCGGTACCGCCGATGATCGCGAGCGGCCCCTCGCCCGGGCCGAGCGATTTCCAGAGGAAGCTGCAGCCCGACCCGAACGGCGCGGCCACCACGTCGTCGGGCGACCAGTAAGCGGCGAGCGTCATCACGGCCGCGAGCCGGTCCGGGTCAACCAGGAAAGTGACGCTGCGAACGGCGGGCCATTGATCGACGCGCAGCGGGCCGACGAGCACGGTGTCGAAGCTTGGAGTGGGCGTCGTGCCCGACTGGATGGCGGCAAGGGCGAGGTCGGCCGAGGCCTTCAGGCCCTCGGCCTTGGGCGCATCCACGCCGTCGGTCAGCATGTGCGCGAGGACGTTCGGGTCGCCCCCCTTTTCGAGACCGAGCGCTCGGAACGCGCCCTTGCAGCCGCCGCCGCCACGCCGCAGCACGAGCGTTTCTCCTTCAACCCAGCGGTCGTAGAAGGCGAAGCAGCAGGTCTCGGGCTCGGCTTCCGCCAGCGGCGCGAACTCGTCCGACGCCGGCGCGTCGTACACGGCGATGAGCGGCGTCTTCAGGCGGAGCTTCCACATCAGCCGATCGATCGCGTCCTGCGAGGGGCGCGAGGCCGCGGGCGTTGCTGTGCCGCTCATGGCTCCTCCCGGTGTACCCGGATTCTACCGCGAAGAGGGGCGCGGGGAGGTGACCGCACTGACGAGCAGGCCGACCGCCACCACGACCACCGTGCCGACCACGTTGTACCAGAGGTACGAAACGCTGCCGGTCCAGGCGGCGTAGATGACGGCGGCGAAGCCGGCCAGCATCCCGACGAAGGTGCCGGTGCCGTTGGCGCGGCGCGTGGCGATCGCGAGGACGAAGGCGCCGAGGAGCGTCCCGTAGAAAAGCGACCCCACCATGTTGACCACCTCGATCAGCGAGCCGGCACGCGCCGCGTACAGCGCGAACACGCAGGCCACCAGCCCCCAGAAGCTGGTTGCCGCCTTCGAGACCGCGAGGTAGTGGGCGTCGGACGCACCGGTCCGGATGTGCCTCCGGTAGATGTCGATCACGGTGGCGGTCGCAAGCGAGTTCATCTCGCCGGCAGCCGACGACATCGCGGCGGCGAAGATGGCCGCGATCATGAGACCGACCAGGCCCATCGGGAGGTGCGTCGTGACAAAGGTCGGGAAGACGTAGTTGACGTCCTCGTACTGCCGGTCGCCCGTGACCTCCCTGACCAGGGCGGCCGCCTCGGCGCGCGTGGCCGCCATCTCGGAGTTCGCCGTGGCGAAGGCAGCCCGGGCCCCCCGGGCCGCCGCGGCGTCGTCGCGGCCGCTCGCCTCCGCGTAGGCGTGCGCTGCCTTGCGCCGCTCCTCGAAGATTTCGCCGAACCGCCGGTCGAGCGCCCGGTAGTCGCCCGCCCGGTTGCTCGATTCGACGCGGGCGTGATGCACCGGGTTGAACAGCATCGGCGGCTGCGTGAACACGTAGAAGGCGAAAACCAGGACGCCGGTGAGCAGGATGAGGGCCTGCAGCGGAATCTTGTAGTAGGCGCTCATCAGCAGCGACCGGCGGCTCTCGTCGATCGACTTCGCCGTGAGGTATCGCTGCACCTGGCTCTGATCGCAGCCGAAGTACGAGAGCATCAGGAACAGGCCTGCCAGCGTCCCCGACCACACGGTGTACCGCTCGGTCAGGTTGAACGAGAAGTCGAGCGTCTTCAGCCGGCCGACGGCGCCCGCCAGGTGCAGCGAGTCGGCCAGCCCCACCTCGGAGGGCAGGCCGAGCACGAGCACGACCACCGCGGCGAGCACGCCGACGACGATCACCACCATTTGCTTCACATCGGTCCAGGCCACCGCCTGCACGCCACCGAACATGGTGTAGAGGACGGTGGGGACGCCGATCGCGAGCACCGTCAGCGAGAGGTTCCAGCCGAGCACCACCGAGAGGATCACCGCGGGCGCCGCGATCACCACCCCGCTCGACAGGCTGCGCCCGCCGAGGAACAGCAGCGTCCCCAGGGCCCTCACCTTTGCGTCGAACCGGCGTTCTAGGAATTCGTACGCCGTGTAGACCTTGGCCCGGTAGAAGAAGGGGACCACGGTGACCGAGAGGATCACCATCGCGATCGGCAGGCCGAAGTAGAACTGGATGAACCGCATCCCGTCCGAGTACCCCTGCCCGGTCGTGCCGACCAGCGTGATCGCCGACAGCTGCGTCGCCATGACCGATAGCCCGGCCGCCCACCAGGGCAGGCTGCGCTTGGCCAGCAGGTAACCGTCGATCTCGTTGGCGGAATGCGTCCTTCGCAGGCCGTCGCGGATCAGCCAGGCCAGGTACGCGCCGACGATGAGCCAGTCGAGCAGGTGCATGGGCGCCTCACCCGCTGAAGTGCCGGCCGAAGGCCCACAACCCGAGGACCACCAGCACCTCGATCACGAGGACCCTCACGTAGGACCAGGTTCCAGCGGGTTCGTCCATGCCGTGCTCCTCCGCAACTCACCGCACACACGTCGGCAGCGTCTTGGCCCTGCGCTCGGCCTCACCCCTCGGACAGCCGCGCGCAGGGCTTCAATCCTGCCGCCCACTCTCCAGTGCCGCAAGCCTCCGGTTCAGCCCCGCCTCGGCCTGTGCCAGGTGCTGCCGTGCCTCCTCCAGCCACCGACGGTCGGCGGCCAGGCGGTCGAGCGAGGCTGCGAGGGCCTCGGCGGTCCGCTCGGGGGCTGGGCCGCCGCGCGTCGTCCGCACGCTCACGAAGTGCCTCGCGTCGAGCAACGCCGACAGGCGCTCCTCGTCGTACACGATCGGCGAGCCGGTCAGCTCGGTCGATGCGGTGGCCAGGATGGGCGCCAGGGGGGCCGACGCGTCGTCGGCCCGCGCGGCGGCCACGCGAGCGGCAATCGCGTGCGCCCGGGTGAACGGCAGCCCGTGCTCGCGCACGAGGGCGTCGGCCAGCTCGGTGAAGGTGGTGCCGCCATCCGAGGCGCGCGCCTCGAGCGCGGCGACATCGAATTCGGCCGTGGAGAGGGCGGCCGCGGTGACGCGCACTGCCCGCCGCACATCGTGGAACAACCGATCGACGAGGGGCTGCAGGTCGTCCTCGGTATCGACGACGTCACCGAAGGGCGTGTTGTGCGTGGCCACCAGCACCGCGACTGCCTCACCGAGCGCCCGGCTCGCGATCGCACGCGCGTGCTCGAGCGCGACCGGGTTCCGCTTCTGCGGCATGATGCTGCTGCGCTGGACGAACCCCTCGCCGAGTTGCAGGTAGCCGAACTCGCTGGTGGACCAGAGCAGCAGATCCTGCAGGAAGCGGCCGAGCCCGACGGCCAGCGTGGCCGCGGCACCGGCAGCCTCGAGCAAGTGGTCGCAGGCAGCAATGCTGCCGTAGGTGTTGCCGGTCGCCCCGTCGAACCCGAGCAGCGTGCCGGTGAGCTCGCGATCGATCGGAAAGCCGGTACCGGTGATCGCGCACGACCCGAGCGGGGAACGGTTGACCACGGCGTAGGCCGCCCGCAGCCGCACCGCATCACGCTCGAGCTGCTCGACGACCCCGAGCAGGTAGTGCGCCACGGTGGAGGGCTGGGCCGGCTGGGTGTGCGTGTGGAGGGCGAGGATCGTCTCCCGGTGACGCCCGCCCAGCTCGATCAGCACGTCGCGCATCCACAGCGTCGCGTCGAGCAACTCGAGCAGTCTGCCCCGCAGCACCATCCGGTACATCGTCATGTCGATGTCGTTCCGGCTGCGTGCAGTGTGGAGCCGCCCGGCGAGGTCGCGGCCGCACGAGCGCTCGAGCAGACGGTTCACGTGAAAGAACAGGTCCTCAGAGGTCCCGTCGTACGCCGCAGCCGCAAGCTCGTCGAGCGGGAGCGCGGCCAGCGCCCGGCCCAGGGCGCGAGCGTCGCCGGGCGAGAGGATCCCTTGCTCGGCCAGCATCAGCAGGTGCGCGCGGTGAATGGCCAGCAAAGGACCGAGGAAAAGCCGCCTGGCATCCGCGAAATTCTCCGCGAGGACCGAGTCCGCGTACTCAGGGGCGAAGCCCATGCTTCGAGTATAGAGTAGCGCCGGCCCTGCAGCGCCGGGCTCGAGGCGATGGATAATCTCGGCATGCATCCGGGAGCCCGCGCAGCCGCCGTTGCCGTGCTGCTCGCCGCGCTGGTCACGTTGGTCCTCGCCGCCGATCGGCTGTTCCCTGGATTGACCAGCCGGCAACCGGCACGGGAACTCGACCGTGCAGCGCGCGAGATCCTCGAAGAGCTGGTCGCGATCAACACCGTGGAGCCTCGCGGATCGACGGAGGCCGCCCTCGCGATGGCCGCCCGCTTCCGCGCCGCGGGCTTCCCCGACGAGGACATCCACCTCGTGGGCCCGCTCCCGCACAAGCAGAACCTGGTGGTCCGGCTGAGGGGGACCCGGCCGGAGCTGAAGCCGCTGCTGCTGCTCGCCCACCTCGACGTGGTCGAGGCCCGGCGCGAGGACTGGTCCACCGACCCGTTCACGCTCGCCGAGAAGGACGGGTATCTCTACGGCCGCGGCACGACCGACATGAAGGACATGGCCGCCTGCTGGGTGGTGACGCTGCTCGACATGAAGCGGCGCGGCATCCGGCCCCAGCGGGACGTCGTGCTCGCGCTGACGGCAGACGAGGAGGGGGGCAGCGCCAACGGCGTGGAGTGGCTGGTGAAGACTCGCCGCGACCTGATTGAAGCAGCGTTCTGCCTGACCGAGGGGGGCGGCGGGCAGATCCACGACGGCCGGTACACCGTCTACACCCTCCAGGCCGCCGAGAAGGTGTACCTGACGTTCAGGCTCGAGGCCACCGACCCGGGCGGCCACAGCGCGCTGCCGCGCCGCGGGAACCCCATCGTGCGGCTGGCGGCGGCGCTCGGCCGCCTCGATTCACTGCAGTTCCCGGCCCGGCTGAACGAGGTGACGCGCTCGTTCTTCGCCCGCATGGCCGACGTGGAGGGCGGGTCGATTGGCCTCGACATGCGGCGCCTGGCCGAGGCCCCGCTTCCCGGTGCCGGCGGGTCGTCGCCGCCTTCGACGCTCCTCCTCCGTTCAACGCTGCCGGCGGATGCCGCCGATGCCGAACGCCGCCTGTCGCGCCAGCCGTATTTCAACGCCCTGCTCCGCACCACGTGCACGGCCACCCGGATCGAGGGCGGCCACGCCGAGAACGCCCTGCCCCAGAGAGCCATCGCCTGGGTCAACTGCCGGCTGCTGCCCGACGACTCGCCCGACGAGGTCGAGCGGGCGCTGGTCGAGGCGATACGGGATGCGAACGTGAAGGTGACGAGGGTGGGTGACCCGAGTCAGGGCCCCGCCGCACCGCTGGTCCCGGAGGTGGTGCAGGCGGTCGAGGACGCGGTCGCCGAGATGTGGCCGCACGTGATCGTGGTGCCGACGATGTTGACCGGGGCGACCGACGGCCGCATCCTGCGACGCGCCGGCATCCCGCCCTCCGGGCTGGGGGCGTTCGAGGACATCTCGGACAGCCGCGCGCACGGACGCGACGAGCGCATCGGCATCCGCCAGTTCCGCGAGGAGCGGGCCCTCCTCGCGGCGATCGTCACCAGGCTTTCGGGGGCCCCTTCTCGATAGCCCCCTTGCCGGCCAGCCACAGGCGCCACCCGCCCTTCAGCGCGCGAGCGCCGGTGATGCCGTGGGACGAGAGGTTCAGCGCCGCACGGGCGCTCGTGCTCTCGTTCGGTCAAGCGCAGTAGGTCACGATCGGCTTCTTCAACGCCTTGAGCTTCGGGACGTACTTCTGCAGGAGGTCGAGTGGGACCGAGAGAGCACCCGGGATGTGCCCCTCGGCGTACGACTCGGCGTCGCGGACGTCCACGACGACAACCGCACCCTGCTGGTGGAGCGCCCGGAACTCCTCCATCGAGATGCGAGCGTCCTTGACCGGCGCCTGCTGTGCCGCCGCACTAGTCGCGGCAGCCAGCCCAATGGCGAACGCAAGCAGGGCCCTGGAGCCGAAGATCATGAGTTCCCCCCCGCCCCTAGGGTAGCAGCAAAAGCGGCGGTCGTATGATGTCACCATGTCCCACCGCGTGTGCACCCGGCCGCCTCGCGGCCCGATCGTGCCGCCGCCGCTCCACACCGACCCCGACCAGGTGCGCGCATACCTCGAGGACGCGGCGCATTTCCCCGGCGGTCGCGCCGACGCGGTCGCGTTCCCGACGACCGAGGCCGAGGCGTCGGCGGTGGTGCGCTCGGCGGCGCGCGTGCTGCCGATCGGCGCGCAGTCGTCCGTGACGGGTGGCGCCACGCCGCTTGGGGGTGTCGTCCTGTCCACGTCGAAGATGAACGCCGTGCTCGAGGTGGGACGCGACGAAGTGCGGGTGCAGGCCGGCCTGCCGCTCGTGACGCTGAAAACCCACCTTGCCGCACGCGGCCTCTATTACCCGCCGGCGCCCACGTACGACGGCGCCTTCGTCGGCGGCACCGTTTCCACCAACGCCTCGGGGGCCGCCACGTTCAAGTACGGCAGCACGCGGGCGTGGGTGAAGGGGCTGACAGTCGTGCTCGCGTCGGGCGCCGTGCTGGAGATCGAAAGGGGCCAGGCCCGCGCACACCCTGACGGGTACTTCGAAATCGAAGAGGACGGACGATTGGTGCGGGTGATGGTGCCCACCTACACGATGCCCCGCGTGGCGAAGCGCTCGGCCGGCTACCATGCCGAGCCCGGCATGGACCTGGTTGACCTGTTCATCGGGGCGGAGGGGACGCTCGGCGTCGTGGTCGAGGCCCGGCTCGGCGTGGTGTCGCCCGCGCCTGCCCTCTGCGTCGTGCTGGCGTTCTTCCGGTCCGAGGCGGAAGCCCTGGACCTGGCGGGGCGCCTGCGGCGCGAATCGCGCGAGACGTGGCGGACGCGAGACCCTCGCGGGCTCGACGTGTCCGCAATCGAGATGCTCGACGCCGGCTCGCTGGCCCTGCTGCACGAGGACGGAGCCGATGTGAAAAGCGGCATCGAGCTGCCCGCGGGAACCGAGACCGCACTGATCGTGCAGGTGGAGCTGCCGGCCGGGACCTCGGGGGAAGCCGCGTACGACGCGATCGCGGCGGCGCTCGACCCCGGAGGCGACGGGCATCCGCTCGGCCACCTCTGCCGCATCCTCGAGGCCGCTGGAGCGCTCGAAGATGCGCAGGTGGCCGTGCCGGGCGACGTGGCGCGCGCCGCGCAGCTGTACGAGTTCCGCGAAGCGGCGCCCGAGGCCGTCAAGCGGCGCGTGGCGCTGGCCAAGGAACGGGTGGACCGGAGGATCCAGAAGACCGCCGCCGACATGATCGTCCCGTTCGACCGGTTCGCCGAGATGATGGAGGTCTACCGCCAGGGGTTCCGCCGCCGCGGGCTCCGCCATGCGATCTGGGGCCACGTATCCGACGGCAACGTCCACCCCAACGTCGTCCCGCGAAGCGTCGACGACGTGAAGGCCGGCCAGGAAGCGATCCTCGAGTTTGGGCGGGAGGTCATCGCGCGCGGCGGCTGCCCGCTCTCGGAGCACGGCGTCGGACGCAGCCCGACCAAGCAGGCGCTGCTTTGGCAGCTCTATGGCGAGCGGGGAATCGCGCAGATGCGCGCGGTCAAGGCGGCGCTCGACCCTGCCTTCCGGCTGGCACCCGGCGTGCTCTTCCCGCCGCCCAACTCCTGACAGGCTTGCTACCGGCCGCTGGTCGCCGGCCTCGTGTTGGGAGTAGCATTGAACCGTTCACTTCCCCACCAACCTCGTCTTTCTGCGGAGGTGCACGTGGCGCTAGCAGACAAGTACGGAGACGTCCTCGGCCTTGCCCAGCAACTAGGGGTGAGGAACGGCAACTGGAAGGAGGAAGGCGGCAAGATCCACATGTGGGGCACGACCGACTACCAGCTGGAGGCCAACCTGCTCTGGGACAAGATCAAGGAGCATCCCAACTGGGAGAACGAGGTCGTCGCCAACATCCAGGCCGAAAAGAAGGATCTGTACGGCATCTACACCGTCAAGTCGGGCGACACGCTGTCGAAGCTCGCGAAGCACTTCTACGGTGACGCCCAGAAGTACCCGGTCATCTTCGAAGCCAATCGCGATCAGCTCAAGGACCCCGACAAGATCCAGGTCGGGCAGAAGCTGAGGATTCCCAACCCGTAGCGGGACGGGGCTGCCAGCCGGCCGGACGTGGGCGGGGACCAGCCAGGCGTGCCACCTCCGCCGGCGATCGGCCGGCCGGCCAAGCCCTGTAGCAGGTAGAATAGGCATCCACTCATGTCAGATCGCAAGTACCGCCAGCGCGGATACATGGACGACGATCGGGACCGCGAGCGCCGGCCGCAGGGCCCGCGCCCGCAGGGCCCCATCCCGCGCGGCGACCGCCCAGAGGGTCCGAAGACGCCCAACCTGATGAGCGCCCGCACGGTGATCCGCTGCTCGCGGTGCGCCGGCGAGGTCAGTTCCCCGTACGCGGCTGGGTCTCGCTGCGGCAAGTGCGGCGCCGAGCTGCACGCGTGCAACCAGTGCCTCTACTTCGATCCGGGCGCCCGCTTCCAGTGCATGCAGCCGATCGCCGAGCGGGTGGCCGTGAAGGACGGCCGCAACACCTGCACCTTTTGGGAACCCCGCAAGACCGTCGAGCGCGAGACCCACTCGGTTTCGGTCAGCGCGGCCCGGCGCGCCTTCGACGACCTGTTCAAGTAGGATCCGGGATTCAGGAATCAGCGTTTGGGCACCCCCGCCGCGGTGTCCTGAGCGAGGCGCGGAGCGCCGAAGGCCCCCCGAGTACCACCCTCTGCACCCCCAGCGCCCGCACCGCCAGCACCCCCAGCACCGGCACCCCCTGCACCCCCAGCACCCCCTGCACCTCCAGCACGGCTTCCCGTCCACCTTGGAACCGTAGTAACCTTGAACTGGGTTTTCACAACCAAGCGAGCGATTCGCGGAGGCCCCCGCTTTCCCCGGCGGCGTCCGCGGCTCCAGGTCTGGGAACACGCGGACGATGCAGACCTTCCGCCGAAGCGCCAACACCGTCTTCGTCGTCAGCCTCCTCGCCCTGGTCTTCGGCGTGGGCGGGCTGATCGTCCTTGCTTACGCGATCCAGGGCTCGCCCTACGTCACCCGCGCGTTCGACGTGCGCGAGCAGCCGGTCCAGTTCAGCCACGAGCGGCATGTCGCGGGCAACGGGATCGACTGCCGGTACTGCCACACGTCGGTGGAGACGTCCGCCTTCGCGGGCATCCCGCCCACGAAGACCTGCATGAACTGCCACTCACAGATCTTCGCGGACAGCCCGTACCTCGAGCCCGTGCGCGCCAGCTTCCGCGATGACCGCTCGATCGCCTGGACGCGCGTCCACGATCTTCCCGACTTCGTGTACTTCGACCACAGCATCCACGTGAACAAGGGAGTTGGCTGCTCCACGTGCCACGGCCGCGTCGACCTGATGCCGTTGGTGTTCCAGGTGGAGACGCTGCAGATGAACTGGTGCCTGGACTGTCACCGCAACCCCGAGAAGTACGTCCGTCCGCGCGACCAGGTGTTTCGGATGGACTACCAGCCTCCGGCCGACCAGATCGCGCTCGGGCGGAAACTGGTTGCCGAATACAACATCCGGAGCTTGACCAGCTGCTCCACGTGCCACCGGTAACCGCTGTCCACGTGCGACGATGAACGACGCCACCCCCAACGATCTCGCCGCCATCCGCGCCCGTCTCGAGCAGGCGCGCGGACCCGAGTACTGGCGGAGCCTCGAGGAGCTTGCCGGCACCCCGGCCTTCCAGGAGGCGCTCCACCGGGAATTCCCCCAGGGGGCGTCCGAGCTGACCGACCCGGTGAGCCGGCGCACCCTGCTGAAGCTGATGGGGGCTTCCCTCGCGCTGGCGGGCATCACCGCGTGCACACGCCAGCCGGCAGAGAAGATCTATCCCTACGTGCGCCAGCCCGAGGAGCTGCTGCCGGGCAAGCCGCTGTTCTTCGCCACGGCGATGCCGCTGGACGGCTACGGATCAGGGCTGCTGGTCGAGAGCCACGAGGGGCGGCCGACCAAGGTGGAAGGCAACCCGGAGCACCCGGTCAACCGGGGGGCGACCGACGCCTACGCGCAGGCTTCCATCCTCGGCCTGTACGACCCCGACCGCTCGACGGCGATCACCTACCTGGGCGAGATCCGGCCGTGGGGCGCCTTCCTCACCGCCGCGAAGGCCGCGGTGGAGGCCCGGCGTGCGCAGGGCGGCGCGGGCATCCGGCTTCTCACGGGCACCATCACGTCGCCGACGCTGGGCGAGCAGATTCGGGCGCTGACCAAGGAGTTCCCCGCGCTTCGATGGCACCAGTGGGACCCGGCCGGGCGCGACCAGGTGCGGATGGGCGGCGCGCTGGCGTTCGGCGAGATGGTCGAGACGCATTACTTGCTCGGGCAGGCAGCGGTCATCCTCGCCCTCGACGCCGACTTCCTGGCATGCGGTCCGGCACGCTTGCGCCTCGCCCGCGAGTTCGCCGAGGGCCGGCGGTTGACCGGCGGCCGCCGCGAGATGAATCGGCTCTACGCGGTGGAGCCGTCGCCGACGCTGACCGGCTCGGTCGCGGATCACCGCCTCCCACTGTCAGCCACCGCCATTCACGGCTTCGCGCTGGCGCTGGCGGCCGCGCTGGGCGTGCCGGGGCTGCCCCCGCCGCGCGACGCCTCCGCTTACGCCGGCTGGATCGCGCCGCTCGCGCGCGACCTGCAGGCGAACCGCGGACGCTCGGTCGTGGTCGTCGGGGACGAGCAGCCGGCGGCGGTCCACGCGATCGCCCACGCCATCAACCAGGCGCTCGGCAACGTCGGGACCACCGTCGTGTACACCGACCCGATCGAGGTGTCACCGGTTGACCAGCTGGCCTCGCTGCGCGAGCTGGCCGCTGACATGGAGGCTGGCCGAGTCGAGACCCTGTTCATCCTCGGGGCCAACCCCGTCTACACGGCGCCGGCAGACCTGGAGTTCGACCGGCACCTCGAGAAGGTGAAGCAGCGCTTCCACCTGGGCCAGTACCTCGACGAGACGGCGGCCCTCTGCCAGTGGCACGTGCCCGAGGCGCATTACCTCGAGTCGTGGGGTGACGTGCGCGCGGCGGACGGCACGGTGTCGCTGATCCAGCCCCTCATCGCTCCCCTGCACGGCGGGCGGACGGCGTACGACGTGCTGGGCGCGCTCGGCCAGCAAGCCGGCCAGAGTGCCTACTCGATCCTGCGGGCCTACTGGCAGGCGCGTCTGGCCCCGGAAGGGGGGCCGGCGTTCGAGCGGCAGTGGCGGCGCGCGCTGCACGACGGGTTGATTGCCGGCACGGCCGAACCCGCCCGACCGGTCAAGCTGGCGGTCCTCGGCGACCGGGTGGCCGAGCCGGCGCCGCGACAAGGACTCGAGATCGTCTTCCGCGCCGATCCGACCGTTCACGACGGGCGCTTTGCGAACAATCCGTGGCTGCAGGAGCTGCCGAAGCCCCACACGAAGCTGACGTGGGACAACGCCGCCCTCGTGAGCCCCTCGATGGCGGCTCGCCTCGGCCTCGCGAACGAGGACCTGGTCGAACTGCGCTACCGGGGGCGCCGGGTCGAGGCCCCGGTCTGGATCGTGCCTGGCCAGGCGTCCGATTCGGTCACGGTCCACCTCGGATACGGGCGGGAACGGGGCGGGCGGATTGCCGTGGGGCCGGGGTTCGACGTCTACAAGCTGCGGACGACCGCCGCGCCGTGGGCCGAGCGCGGCCTCGAGATGGCGCAAACCGGCCGGCGCTACCGCCTCGCGAGCGTGCAGGACCAGCAGGCCATCGAGGCCTCGCGCCCGGTGGTACGCTCGGCCACGCTCGAGGAGTTCCGGCGCAGGCCCGGATTTGCCCACGAGATGGCGCACGAACCGGCCCGCACGCTCACGCTGTACCCAGAGCACGAGTACAAGGGCTCGGCGTGGCGATGACCATCGACCTCACGACCTGCATCGGCTGCGGGGCCTGCGTGGTGGCGTGCAACGCCGAGAACAACATCCCGGTGGTCGGCAAGACCGAGGTGGGCCGCGGCCGCCGGATGCACTGGCTGCGCGTGGACCGCTACTACCGGGGCGATCCCGAGAACCCCGAGGCGTTCAACCAGCCGGTTCCCTGCATGCACTGCGAGAACGCCCCGTGCGAGGTGGTCTGCCCGACGGCGGCGACCGTGCACAGCGCCGAGGGGCTGAACGACATGGTCTACAACCGGTGCGTAGGGACGCGCTACTGCTCGAACAACTGTCCCTACAAGGTGCGCCGGTTCAACTTCCTGCTGTACCAGGACTGGAACACGCCCACGCTGAAGATGGCGCGCAACCCCGACGTGACCGTCCGCAGCCGCGGCGTCATGGAGAAGTGCACCTACTGCGTGCAGCGGATCAACCACGCCCGGGTCGAGGCCGAGAAGGAGGGGCGCCCGATCCGGGACGGCGAGGTGGTCACCGCGTGCGCTGCCGCCTGCCCGACGAAGGCGATCGTCTTCGGCGACCAGAACGACCCGGCGAGCGCGGTGGCGAAGAACAAGGCCGAGCCGCTGAACTACAGCCTGCTCGCCGACCTCAACACCAGGCCCCGCACCACCTACCTCGCGGCGGTCCGAAACGTGAACCCCGAGATGCCGGGCGCCGGGGGAGACGGCGGCGGCGATCACCACGAGGCGGGGAGGTAACGGACCCATGGCTCCTGCGTCGCACCCCCATCCGCCCGCCGAGCCGCCGGCCTCGAAAGGCGCCGCCACCCCCGAGTCGGCGTTCATCGCGCCAGGGCACACCTTCGGCTCGATCACCGACAAGATTAGCGCGATCGTGCTGACGCGGCGAACCCCTGTCGGGTGGCTGCTGGGGTTCGCGATTGCCTTCGGGCTGGTGATGCTCTTCCTGATGGCGGTGACCTGGCTGCTGCTGAAGGGCACCGGCATCTGGGGCGTCAACATCCCGGTCGGCTGGGGCTTCGCGATCATCAATTTCGTCTGGTGGATCGGGATCGGGCATGCCGGGACGCTGATCTCGGCCATCCTCCTGCTCTTGCACCAGCACTGGCGCACCTCCATCAACCGCTTCGCCGAGGCGATGACGCTGTTCGCGGTCGCCTGCGCCGGGTTGTTCCCGATCCTCCACACCGGGCGCCCGTGGCTGGCGTACTGGCTGCTGCCCTACCCCAACAGCATGGGACTCTGGCCGCAGTTCCGGAGCCCGCTGATCTGGGACGTGTTCGCGGTCACGACCTATGCCACCGTGTCGGCGCTGTTCTGGTTCGTCGGCCTGGTGCCCGACCTGGCGACGCTGCGCGACCGGGCCAGGTCGCGGGTGGGGAGAACGATCTACGGCGTGCTCGCGCTCGGCTGGCGCGGCTCGGCCCGTCACTGGGCGCGGTACGAGTCGGCGTACCTGCTGCTCGCCGGCCTCGCGACGCCGCTGGTGCTGTCGGTGCACACGGTCGTGAGCTTCGACTTCGCGATCTCGGTGCTGCCCGGGTGGCACACGACGATCTTCCCGCCGTACTTCGTCGCCGGGGCGATCTACTCCGGCTTCGCCATGGTCCTCACGCTGGCGATCCCGATCCGGGCGGCCTACGGGCTGCAGGACTTCATCACCCAGCGCCACCTCGACAACATGGCAAAGGTGATGCTGGCGACCGGGCTGATCGTCGCCTACGGCTACGCGATGGAGGCGTTCATCGCCTGGTACAGCGGCAGCTTCTACGAGCGGTTCATGTACTGGAACCGCGTGACGGGACCCTACTGGCCGGTCTTCTGGGCGCTCATCGCGACCAACATCGTGATCCCGCAGCTGCTCTGGCTGAAGAAGGTCAGGCTGAACGTGCCGGTGCTGTTCGGGATCGCCCTGGTGATCAACACCGGGATGTGGCTCGAGCGCTTCGTGATCGTGGTGACGAGCCTGCACCGCGACTTCCTGCCGTCCTCGTGGGGGATGTACTACCCGACGATGTGGGACTGGTTCACCTACGTGGGGACGATCGGGCTGTTCGTCGCGATGCTGTTCCTGTTCATCCGGTTCCTGCCGATGATCTCCATCTTCGAGATGCGGACGCTGCTGCCCGAATCGAAGGTGAAGGACTCGGCGCACGCCTAGCGGGGGCAGAGACGACATGGCGCACGAGGATCCGCACGCGCCCCGCCTCTACGGCCTGGTGGCCGAGTTCGACAGCCCGGACGCGCTGGTGGCGGCCGGGCGGCGGGCCGTGCAGGAAGGGTATCGCGACCTGGACGCCTACACGCCGTTCCCCATCGAGGCGCTGCACGAGGCGATGGGATTCGACCGCACCCGCGTGCCGCTCGTCGTCCTGATCGGGGCCATCACGGGGGCGGTGGCGGGCTACGGCCTCCAGTACTGGGCCTCGACCATCGCGTACCCCTTGAACGTCGGGGGGCGGCCGCTTCACAGCTGGCCGGCGTTCATCGTGCCGACCTTCGAAACGACCGTCCTCTTCGCGGCGCTGGCGGCGGTCTTCGGCATGCTCGCGCTGAACCGGCTGCCGCAACCGTACCACCCGATCTTCAACACCCCGAGGTTTGCGCTCGCGTCCCGCGACCGGTTCTTCCTGGCGATCGAGGCGCGCGATCCGAAGTTCGACCTGGTTGCGACGCGCCGGTTCCTCGAGAGCTTCACCCCCCGCGAGGTGACCGAAGTTGAGGAATGACACTGCCCTGGGGGCGCTCGTGGTCGCCTGTGCGCTCGCGGCGGCCGGCTGCAGGCTCGACATGCACGACCAGCCCAAGTACACGCCGCTGCGGCAGAGCGACTTCTTCGCGGACGGGCGCGCGGCGCGGCCGCTGGTCGAGGGCACCGTCGCGCGCGGCATGCTCGGCGAGGACGAGCTGCTGGTCAGCGGGAAGACGAACGGCCAACTGGCCACCGAGTTCCCCTTTCCGGTGACCGCCGAGGTCGTCGCCCGCGGCCGCGAGCGCTACGACGTGTTCTGTTCCCCGTGCCACGACCGGACGGGAGCCGGGAACGGCATGATCGTGCGGCGGGGCTACCGCCGGCCGCCCTCCTTCCACCAGGACCGTTTGCGGCAGGCGCCGCCGGGGCACTTCGTGGACGTGATGACCAACGGGTTCGGCGCGATGCCGGACTATCGCGTCCAGGTGCCGCCGCGCGACCGCTGGGCCATCACGGCGTACATCCGCGCACTGCAGCTGAGCGCCAACGCCACGCTGTCGGAGGTCCCGCCCGAGGAGCGCGAGAGTCTGGCGCCGGGCACGGGTCCTTCGGGGGAGCCCCGATGAACGCCCTCGACTCGGTTCCCGAACTGGCCGGCCTCCGCCGGGTGGCCCTGTGGGCCGCGGTTTCCGGCGTCCTGGCCACGCTTGCCGGGGCGCTCTTCGACCCGACGCAATTCTTCCGCTCGTACCTGATGGCGTGGGTCTACTGGGGAGGCGTCGCCCTCGGCTGCCTGGGCCTCCTGATGGTCTACCACCTGACCGGCGGCGGCTGGGGCGTGGCGATCCGGCGGCTGCTCGAGGCGGCGGCCGGCACCCTGCCGGCTGCGGCCGTTCTCTTCGTGCCTCTGTTGTTCGGGCTCGGCGCTCTGTACGCCTGGACCGATCGGGCCGCCGTGCTGGCCGACCACGTCCTCAGTCAAAAGGCGGCGTACCTCAACGTCCCGTTCTTCATCGCGCGGACCGCGCTCTACTTCGTCGTGTGGCTGGCGCTCGCGCACTTCCTGGACCGCTGGTCGCGCCGGCAGGACGAGACGGCAGAAGCGTGGCCCGGCGAGCGCATGAAGCGGCTGAGCGGCGGCGGCCTGGTGGTCTATGGCCTCGCCATGACCTTTGCCGCCTTCGACTGGATCATGTCGCTCGAGCCGCACTGGTTCTCGACGATCTTCGGGATGATCTTCATCGCCGACTCGGCGCTGGGGGCGCTGGCCTTCGTTTTGGTGATCAGCTACCTGCTCGCCCGCGGCGGGGCGTTCGGCCGCGTGCTGGCCCCGCCAATCCTCAACGACCTCGGGAACCTGCTGCTCGCCTTCGTGATGGTCTACGCCTACGTCTCCTTCTCGCAGCTGCTGATCATCTGGTCGGCAAACCTGCCCGAGGAGATTACCTGGTACCTGCACCGCGTCGAGGGAGGCTGGCAGCTGCTGGCGAACGCGCTGGCGATCTTCTACTTCGCCGTCCCCTTCATGGTGCTGCTGTCGCGCGGCAACAAGCGGCAGCCCCGCCGGCTGGCCTTGATCGCCGGCGGCGTGCTGGCGGCCCGGCTGCTGAGCGTCTTCTTCCTGATTGGCCCCGCGTTCTACCGGCGAGGCCTGGGGGCGCACTGGCTCGACGTCGCGGCGCTGGTGGGGCTTGGGGGAGTGTGGGTGGCGCTGTTCGTCTGGCGCCTGTCGTCGCGGCCGCTACTGGCGCAAGGGGATCCCGAGCTGGCGCCGGCGCTCGCGCGCAAGCACTGAGGGGGGAAGGGATCAGGGATCAGGGATTGGGAGCATGGCGCACGGTCACACTCACGACGAGTACGTCCCGCCGCCGGGGATGAAGCACGAGACCCGCGACCTCTCCACGCGCGTCGTGCTCATCTTCGGCGTGTCGCTGCTGGTCGCCGCCATCGTCATCCACATCGCGGTGTGGCTGCTCTACGCCTGGATGGGGCGCGCCAGCGAGTCGGCCTACACCCGCGAGTTTCCCCTGGCCCCCGTCGGGGCTCCGCGGCTTCCTCCCCCGCCGCGGCTGCAGACGCAGCCCCGCGAGGACCTGAAGGAGATGCGCAAAGAGGAGGACCGCCTGCTTTCGAACTACGGCTGGGCCGACCCGAACACCGGGCGGGTACGCCTGCCGATCGACCGCGCGATGCAGCTGCTCGTCGAGCAGGGGCTGCCGTCGCGCGCCTCCGGGCCGGCCGCACCGCCCGGCCTTCCGCAGGACTCGAGTTCCGGGCGCACCTACGCGCCCGCGGGAAGATAGGAGATGAGACACCACCTTGCCGCGGCCGCCGTCGCCCTGTCACTCGCCGCCGCCCCGGCCCTTGCCCAGTACGACGGGGTGCCGAGGCCCGGGATGATGGCAAAGGGCGACAGGCCGGCGGGCATCACCCCGAACGAGCTGAAGAAGGTCGAGTTCGCGCAGCGGCTCGACGTCCAGGTTCCCCTCGACCTGCCGTTCACCGACGAGGCGGGCCAGGCGGTCACGCTGGCCCGGTATTTCGACGGCCGGCCGGTGATCCTCGCGCTCGTCTACTACGAGTGCCCGATGCTGTGCGTCCAGGCGCTCAACGGCCTCGTAAAGAGCCTCAAGACGCTGTCGCTCGAGCCGGGACGTGACTACGAGATCGTCACGCTGAGCTTCAACCCGCGCGAGACGCCAGCCCAGGCCCGCGAGAGGAAACAACACTACGTGGAAAGGCTCGGCCGCGAGGGGGGCGCCGCCGCGTGGCACTTCCTGACCGGGAAGGACGCGGCGATTCGCCTGCTCACCGACGCGGTCGGCTTCCATTTCGTCTACGACGAGCGGACTGGCCAGTACGCCCACCCGACGGGCATCGTGGTCCTCACCCCCCAGGGCCGCACGTCGAAGTACATCTACGGCCTCGACTACGGGCCGCGCGACCTCCGGCTCGCCCTGGTCGAAGCCGCCGGCGGCAAGATTGGCACCCCGGTGGACTCCCTGCTCCTCTACTGTTTCCACTACGACCCGGAGCAGGGCAAGTACGGCCTCGTGCTCATGAACGTGCTGCGCCTGGCGGGCGTCGTGACGGTGGCCTGCATCGGCGCGTTCATCCTGATCATGCGGCGGCGCGAGACGCGAGCCAGGAAGTAGCGCCATGAACTGGTCCCTCCCGCTGTTTCCCACCGGCGCCTCGACGATGGCGGGGAAGGTGGATGCGCTCTACTTCGTCCTGATTGCCGTCAGCGGCCTGGCCGTCACCGTCATCTCGCTCCTCATCCTCGTGTTCGGCGTCCGGTACCGGCGGCGCACGCCCGAACAAGTCGGCGCGCCGGTCATCCCCTCGCTGGCGCTCGAGATCGGCTGGACCGCGGTTCCGCTCGTGGTCGGCCTCGTGCTGTTCGCCTGGGGTGCCAACGTCTATTTCGCGCAGGCGCGGCCGCCCGCCGAGACGCTCGACGTCTACGTCGTGGGCAAGCAGTGGATGTGGAAGTTCCAGCACCCGGGAGGGCAGCGCGAGATCAACGAGCTGCACGTCCCGGTCGGCCGGGCGGTGCGCCTGACCGCCACCTCCGAGGACGTCATCCACTCCTTCTTCGTCCCGGCTTTCCGTGTGAAGGCCGACGTGATCCCCGGCCGCTACACCACGCTGTGGTTCAACGCGACCAAGCCCGGAGAGTACCACCTCTTCTGCGCCGAGTACTGCGGCACGCAGCATTCCGGGATGATCGGGAGGATCGTGGTGATGGAGCCGAACGCGTTCCAAGCGTGGCTGGGCGGGGGCGCGGTCGAGGGATCGATGGCGTCCCAGGGGGAGAAGATCTTCCAGGATCTCGCCTGTCACACCTGTCACCTCGACTCGGGCCAGGGCCGCGGCCCCACGCTCACGGGGCTGTACGGCAGCCAGGTCGAGCTGGCCAGCGGGCAGGTGGTGACGGCCGACGACGCCTACATCCGCGAGTCGGTGCTGTCACCCGCCGCCAAAGTCGTGGCGGGATTCCAGCCCGTGATGCCGACCTTCCAGGGTCTCGTCAGCGAGGAGCAGCTGCTGGCCCTGATCGAGTACGTGAAGTCTTTGCAGGCAAAGCCGCAGGGGACGCCGGGAACCCAGGCGCCCGCGCAGCAGCCGCCAGCCGGTGGGACGCCGGCCCAGCCGCAGCCGCCCGCGCCCGGGCCTACCGGCCGGAACCCCGGCGAGGCCAGGAACTAAACGCATGGACAGCCTCACGCTTCCGCGCATCCACTACGCCAACGCCGGGCACGGCCTCAGGTCGTGGCTGCTGACGACCGACCACAAGCGTATCGCGCTGCTGTTCCTCGGCAGCATCTCGGCCTTCTTCCTGATCGGCGGTGTCTTTGCCGTGCTCATCCGCCTCGAGCTGCTGACGCCGCCGGGCGATCTCGTCGACGCCGACACCTACAACAGGCTGTTCACGATGCACGGCGTCGTGATGATCTTCGGCTTCCTGATCCCCTCGATCCCGGCCGTCTTCGGCAACTTCTTCGTTCCCATCATGGTGGGGGCGAAAGACCTCGCCTTCCCGCGCCTGAACCTGCTCAGCTGGTACATCTTCGTGGCCGGGGGGCTGCTCACCCTGGGGGCGATTGCGCTGGGCGGGGTGGACACGGGGTGGACTTTCTACACGCCTTTCAGCACCCGCTCGTCGCAGAGCAACGTGATGCTGGCCGCGGTCGGCATCTTCATCATGGGGTTCTCGTCGATCCTGACCGGGCTGAACTTCATCGTCACCATTCACACGATGCGGGCGCCGGGCCTCACCTGGTTTCGCCTGCCGCTGTTCGTCTGGGCGATGTACGCAACCAGCCTGATCAACGTGCTCGGGACGCCCGTCCTGGCGATCTCCCTGGTGGCGGTGGCCCTGGAGCGCGCGCTGCACATCGGGATCTTCGACCCGGCCTACGGCGGCGACCCCGTGCTCTTCCAGCACCTGTTCTGGTTCTACTCCCATCCGGCGGTCTACATCATGATCCTGCCGTCGATGGGGGTGATCAGCGAGCTGGTCGCCACCTTCGCGCGCAAGAACATCTTCGGCTACACCTTCGTCGCCTTCTCGAGCCTGGCGATTGCCGTGCTCGGCTTCCTCGTCTGGGGCCACCACATGTTCGTGGCGGG
>JARKSS010000047.1 GCA_029974175.1 Vicinamibacterales bacterium | reverse complement strand
CGCGGCGAGCCGAGGGGGGTACTCGACGACTTCCACGCGCGGCAGGTGCTGCACGTCACGTTCGGCTCGGTGCTGACGGCGACCGATCCGCGGGGCCGGCCCCGGTTTGCGCACCGGATTGCCGCGGTGCTGGGCGAGTCTTCCGAGGCCTACGCCGCCGGCCTCGAGAGCCACTTCGCGCGCCACCTCGCGCCGTTTGCCGGCGTAGCAACAGGCTCGTAGGAGCCTTCGGCTCGCCGCCGCCGAGGCGCCCTCCTCGAGCGATGCGGACGCTTCCGGCCTGGTAGTAGAACAGCTGCAGCTCTCGTTTACCCCCACCGACCACCGCGTCTCGTCGGCGACCGTGGTGGTTCCGCCGCCGCGCCGCGTGTACTGCAGCACCAGGGCCTGCCAATCACGAACGGCCTCGGCGGGAAAAGGGGAGTGCCACCTTCTCCCGGGGTTACGCTAGCATGCGTTGCTGGAGTAGCATGCAGCCGGTTTCGGTACGGGAGCGAACGCTGATGACACGACGCGAGCAATCGGATACAGATCCCTTCTGCCTGTCGGGCCGCACCATCGTCATCACCGGTGGGCTGGGCGTGCTGGGGTGCGCCATCTCGAGGGGCCTGGCGGCGCGCGGCGCAAACCTCGCGCTGCTCGATCACCGCATCGCCGGCGGGCAGAAGTTCTGCGCGTCGCTCGGCGAGGAGGCGTCGGCCCGTACAACCGTCATCGAGGCCGACGTCTTGAGCCCCGAGAGCCTGGCGCGCGCGGCCGACGCGGTGATCCAGCGCTTCGGCCAGGTGGACGGGCTGATCAACGCGGCGGGGGGGAACCGGCCCGAGGCGACGACGGGGCCCGGGCGGACCTTCTTCGACCTGCCGGCCGACGCCCTGTTGAAGACGCTCGATCTCAACCTGATCGGCACCATCCTGCCGTGCCAGGCGTTCGGCCGGCACATGGCGGTGCGGGGCGAGGGCAGCATCCTGAACGTCTCGTCGATGAACGCGTTCCGGCCGCTCACGCGGATCCCGGCCTACTCGGCTGCGAAGGCGGCGGTCAGCAACTTCACCCAGTGGCTGGCCGTGCACATGGCCCAGGAACTGTCGCCCCGCATCCGGGTGAACGCGATCGCGCCAGGGTTCTTCCTCACCGAGCAGAACCGGTTCCTGCTGACCGACGCCGAGACCGGCGCGCTGACCGCGCGCGGCCAGAGCATCCTCGCGCACACGCCGATGGCGCGGTTCGGCGATCCGGACGACCTGGTGGGAGCCGTGGTCTGGCTGATGTCGCCGGCCTCGGCGTTCGTTACCGGCATCGTGGTGCCGATCGACGGCGGCTTCTCCGCCTACAGCGGCGTTTGACCTGGAGTTCACGACATGGAGTTCCACATCGGAGTCGTCGGGCTGGGCGTGATGGGGGCGAACCTGGCGCTCAATATCGAGCGGAACGGGTTCCCGGTGGTCGGTTACGACGTCGCGCCGGCCCAGGCAAAGGCGTTCCTCGAAGGGCCGGCAAAGGGCAAGCGGGTAGCGGTTGCCGAGTCACCGGCCGCGCTGATGGCGATGCTGCAGCAGCCGCGACGGGTGTTGATGATGGTGCCGGCCGGGCGCCCGGTGGACGACGCGATCGCGCACCTCAGGCCGCACCTCTCCCCGGGTGACATCCTGATCGACGGCGGCAACTCCTGGTTCCTCGACACCGAGCGGCGGAACCGCGACCTGGCGGCCTCGGGCTTCCGCTACATCGGCACCGGCGTCTCGGGCGGCGAGCAGGGTGCGCTCTGGGGGCCGAGCATCATGCCGGGCGGCCAGGTCGAGGCGTGGGAGGCGCTGGCGCCCATTCTCCGTGCGATCGCGGCGAAGGCCGACGACGGCGAGCCGTGCGTGGACTACATGGGACCGCTCGGCGCCGGGCACTACGTGAAGATGGTGCACAACGGCATCGAGTACGGCGACATGCAGCTGATCGCCGAGATCTACGACCTGCTGCAGCGCGGCCTCGGCCTCGCCGCGGGCGAGCTGAGCGCGATCTTCGAGGAGTGGAACCGCGGCGTCCTGCGCTCCTACCTGATCGAGATCACCGCGAAGGTGCTCGCCAAGGTGGACGACGAGACCGGCCACCCGCTGGTGGACGTGATCCTCGACGAGGCGGCGCAGAAGGGCACCGGGAAGTGGACCAGCCAGAACGCCCTCGACCTCGGCGCGCCGATCCCCACGATCAATGCCGCGGTCGAAGGGCGGCTGATCTCGGCTCTCAAGGCCGAGCGGACGGCCGCGAGCGCGGTTCTGCGGGGGCCGTCGCCGCGCTACCAGGGGGCCGCAGAAGCACTCGTGGACGCGGCCCGCGACGCGCTCTACGCGGCGAAGATCACCTCGTACGCGCAGGGATTCGGGCTGCTCCGCCTGGCTTCGAAGGAGTACAACTACGGGTTGAAGCCGGCCGCCATCGCCCGCATCTGGAGGGCCGGCTGCATCATCCGCGCCGACCTGCTCGGCGACATCATGGCCGCCTACCAGCGCGACCCCGACCTGGTGAACCTGCTGCTCGACGAGCGCTTCCGCCAGGCGGTCGAGTCGCGGCAGGCGGCCTGGCGCACCGTGGTGAAGGCGGCCGTCGAGGGCGGCATCCCGGCGCTGGCGCTGAGCGCATCGCTGGCGTACTTCGACGCCTACCGGACGGAGCGGCTCCCGGCGAACCTGACGCAGGGGCAGCGCGACTTCTTCGGAGCTCACACGTACCGCCGCGTTGACCGTCCCGGCGTGTTTCACACGGAGTGGTGAGGGGGTCTGGAGTGGACAACAAAGCGATTTCGTCCGATGGCGCGCTCGATTTCCTGTCGCTTGGGGCGCTCGTGCACCGGCTCGACCCGGGCGTGGTTCCCTTCCGCAAGGCGAACGCCTGCAGCATCCACGTGAGCGGGGGCGAGTTCAACTGCGCCGCGAACCTGGCCGACTGCTTCGGGTTGAGGACCGGGATCGTCTCGGCGATGGTTGACTACCCGATCGGCGACCTCATCGCCGAGCGGGTGCGTGCGATGGGCGTCCGCGCCTTCTACAAGCGCTTCGCCCACGACGGCGTCCGGGGCCCGAACATGGCGACGGTCTACAGCGACCGGGGCTTCGGCGTCCGCGCCCCCGTCGTCTTCTACAACCGCTCGAACGAGGCCGCGGCGCTGCTGGCTCCCGGTGACTTCGACTGGGCCTCGATCTTCGGGGCCGGCGTGCGCTGGTTCCACAGCGGAGGCATCTTCGCGTCGCTCTCGGAAACCACCGCCGAGCTGATCATCGAGGCCATGAAGGCCGCCCACGCGGCGGGGGCCACGACCTCCTTCGACCTCAATTACCGGGAGAAGCTGTGGCGGGTGTCGGGCGGCGCCGGCCGCGCGACCTCTGTCATCAACCGGATCGTGGAGCACGTGGACGTGCTGGTCGGCAACGAGGAGGACCTCCAGAAGGGCCTTGGCATCCCGGGACCCGACGTGGGCGCGAGGTCGAAGCTCGACCCGGCCGCCTTCTTCGCCATGATCGACCGCGTCCTCGATCGCCATCCTCGCATCAAGGTGGTCGCGACCACCTTGCGGGAGGTGCACTCGACCCGCCACCATTCGTGGAGCGCGGTCGCCTGGGTCGAGGGGAACAACTTCCAGGCGCCGACCGCCGAACTCGACGTCTACGACCGGGTCGGCGGCGGCGACGGCTTCGCCTCGGGCCTCTTCTACGGCCTGCTGACTGGCGAGCCGCCCGAGGAGGCGCTGCGCCTCGGCTGGGCGCACGGCGCGCTGCTGACGACCTTCCCCGGCGACACCACCATGGCGACGCTCGAACAGGTGCGCGCGTTCGCCCGCGGCGGTTCCGCGAGGATCCAGCGGTAGAACGCAAGGCGCGGGACGAAGAACGAAAACGGCGGACTCGAAGCACCGTGGAGATGGAGATGCTCGTGATGAGAAGCCTCGGCATGATGGCTGCGCTCGTGCTCGTCGCCGCTCCTGCGCAGGCGCAGGACGGCTGGCGCCAGCTCTTCGACGGCCGCACCCTCGACGGGTGGCACGTCTGCAACGGGTCGGCCCCCTTCGTGGTGGAGGACGGAGCGATCGTCGGGCGGTCGGTGGTGAACTCGCCCAACAGCTTCCTCTGCACCAGGGAATCGTTCGGCGACTTCATCCTCGAGTACGAGGCGCGGATCGAATCCGAGATGAACAGCGGCGTGATGGTGCGCGGGATCGTCGATCCGGCGGTGCGCGGCGGGCGGATGCACGGCTACCAGGTGGAGATCGATCCGTCGGAGCGCGCCTGGACCGGGGGCATCTACGACGAGGCCCGGAAGGGTTGGCTTCACACGCTTGAGGGCCAGGAAGCGGCGCAAAAGGCTGTCCGCAAGGGCGACTGGAACCGCTTCCGGGTCGAGGCGCTGGGCCCGTCGATCCGGACCTGGGTGAACGGCGCGCCCGCCGCCAACGTGCTGGACAACGAGACCGCGAGGGGCGTGATTGCCCTCCAGGTGCACTCGATCGGGTCGGACGCTTCGAAGGCGGGGCAGACGATCCGCTTCCGCAACATCCGGATCCTCACCTCGAACCTCGAGGCGCACAAGACGCCGGACCGGGGCGAGGTGCCGCAGTACAACTACATTCCCAACACCATCACCGAGCGTGAGGCGCGCGACGGCTGGAAGCTGCTCTGGGATGGCAAGACCACGGCCGGCTGGCGCGGCGCGAAGCTCGCCACCTTCCCCGCCAAGGGCTGGGAAATCAAGGATGGGGTCCTCTCGGTGCTGGCCACGGGCGGCGCCGAGTCGGCAGCCGGCGGCGACATCATCACGGTGGACCAGTACGGCAACTTCGAGCTGATCGTCGACTTCATGATCACGAAGGGAGCCAACAGCGGCATCAAGTACTTCGTGGATCCCGACCTGAACAAGGGTGAAGGGTCGGCGATCGGCTGCGAGTTCCAGATCCTCGACGACGTGAACCACCCCGATGCGAAGGCGGGCATGAGCGGAAACCGCAAGCTGTCGGCGCTCTACGACCTGATCCCGCCCGAGAACGTGCGCTTCAACGGCATCGGCGAGTGGAACCGGGCCCGGATTGTGGCCCGCGGGCGGCACGTGGAGCACTGGCTGAACGGGTTCAAGACGGTGGAGTACGAGCGGGGCACCCAGATGTGGCGGGCCCTGGTCTCACACAGCAAGTACACCGTGTGGCCCAGGTTTGGCGAGGCGCCGAGGGGACACATCCTCCTGCAGGACCACGGCGACCGCGTGTCGTTCCGGTCGGTGAAGATCAGGGAACTCGAGTGACAAGGGCCGGCGGCGGGCGGCGGACAATTCTCCCGGTCCGCCGCCGGTACCGCTACCGGTACTCCCCCGAGAACTCCTTGTAGGCCGCCTCGATCCGATCGGGCGTTGCTGTCTCGGAGAGGATCAGGATCCTGTAACGGAAGGTGGCCGTCGAACCGGCTTCGATCGCGAACCCGAGCGTTTCCCTGCCGCCGCTGAGCGCCTTCTGCCCCAGCGGGTTCGCCGCGAACAGGCCGTAGCCGCGGGCGTGCCAATAGGTCGGGAAGCCGGGGTTGAGCGGGTGGTCGAGGATGGCCACCGTGACCCGCTCGTCGCCGAGGCGGCCCGCGAGCGCGCACCACCGCGCCCTCGTCCCCCAGACCTCCTCGCCCGTCCTGCCCTCGCTCGTGAAGTAGCGACCCGTCACTCCCGTGTTGTCGAGCACCTTGATCGCGGCCGGACGGCCTTTGGAATCGGTGAAGACCTCCGGCTGCTTCGAGGGCATCTCGAGCGCCCGCGCGACGCGCAGGCCGAGCATCCCCTCCTTGTTGTCCGGCATCGGCACGCGTCCCGCCACGGGGCGCAGCGTGGCCACCCGGTCCACGCTCCTCCAGCCGGGTCCGCCTTTGAAGGCGAAGCGCACGTGCTCGGCCAGCAGCGCCTCCCCGTCACCACCCAGCCACTCGAGGTCCGCCTCGAGCCGCCCTTCCGCCTCGCCGTCCTGCATTGCGGTGATGGCCCGGTGGACGACGGTGCCCATCTCGTGCCGGTCGTCGGCTGCGATGGCGTCAGAGTTGTTCCAGAAGTCGAAGCCGGCCACGTCGCCGTAGTTGAACCAGAGGCCCACCTGGTGGGGGTGATCCACCCGTTCGCCAGGCTGCGGTTCGAGCGGGAAACCGCGCGTGACGTGGTTCCCGCCGGCCGTTCGCAGCGGGAACAGCACCGGCTTGCTGAGCGAGGCGGGATGGACGTAGGAGGTGAACGGCTTCCCGTCCACCAGGACATCGACCTGCTGCCGCCCGTCGTCACGAACCAGCTGTACCTGCGCCGCCGCATCCCCTACCGAGCGGGACGCGGCAATCACGGCGATGACGGCAATTGCGGCAACGGTGCCCAGCGCGACCAACCTGCCAGCGTCCTGCATGTCCGGTTCCCCCGCCTTGCACGACGGTGCGTCCTACCCCTCGGTGACGACTTCCTGCTTCGCATCGTCGAAGGTCACCCGCCGGCCCGTCTGCACGGCGGCGATCGTCATGCAGAGGGCGACCGAGTGGCTGTAGCCCGCCTCGATGTCGGCGTTGGGGGTCTTGCGGCTGCGGACGCACCCCATCCAGTCGAGCATGTTCGCGAGCGTCGCGGTGTCGACCCCGGTGTCGGCGGCGGTCTGAACGCCGGCGGCCTTCTCGACCAGCGTCTGCTCGGCAAGCAGGTTGGGCGCCATTCCCATCGCGGCCGCCTCGCGCTCTTCCAGGCCGCCCGCGGGCGTGACCAGGTTCTTGTCGAGGTCGAGCGTGCCGCCGTTCGAGTAGTACAGCTCCTTGACGCCGCCCGCCGAGTTGGTCATCCGCGACGAGTAGACGACCTGGAACCCCTTGGAGGGATCGTCGAGCGGACCGTAGTCGAACACCGCCGTCATCGTGTCCCAGTTGCGGCGCCCGTCCTTCCAGAGGTAGACGCCGCCGTTGGCGACGACACTGCGCGGGCGCGGCAGCCTGGTGAACCAGTGGACGGTGTCGATCTGGTGGACGAGCCACTGGTCGGGGATGCCCGAGGAGTAGGGCCAGAAGAGGCGGAACTCGAGGTATTTCCTCGGGTCGAACGGCTCGAAGGGGCGGTTCATCAGGTAGCGCTTCCAGTCGGTGTCGGCTTCGCGCAGCTGCTCGACCAGCGCCGGCCGCCGCCACCGCCCCGGCTGGTTCACGTTCCAGGTCATCTCCACCGAGACGATGTCGCCGAAGCGGCCCGACTGGATGAACTCGCAGGCCCGCTGGTAGACCGGCTCGCTGCGCCGCTGGGTGCCGATCTGGACGATGCGGCCGGTTTCCTTCACCGCCTGCCTGATCGCCCGGGCGTCCTCCATTGTGTTGGCGACCGGCTTCTCGATGTAGGCGTCGCACCCCGCGCGAACGGCTTCGACGCCGTGCAGTGCGTGCTGGAAGTCGGCCGTCGCGACGATCACCGCGTCCACGTCCTTGCGGGAGTACAGCTCGTCGTTGTTGCGCACGACATCGGGCCGCCGCGCACCGAGCTTCTCGATGTGGGCAATTGCCTGCTCGCGGCGCAGGCTCCACAGGTCGGAAACGGCAACCAGCTCGAAGTTCTCGGCGCCCGCGTGCCGGAGGAACGCGGGCACCAGCGACGAGCGCGCGCGGTCCGAGAAGCCGACCACCGCGACACGGACGCGGTCGTTGGCGCCGAGGATGCGGGCGTAGCTCGACGCCGTGGAGGCGCCGGCCGCGGCGAGGCCCAGGCCGGTGGTCTTGATGAAGGTCCGACGCGACACGTGCGACATGGCGGGCACCTCCTCCTCGTTTCCTGGCCTCCCTGTCTACGCCGTTGCGGCTGCGGCTGTCAAGGCGCGAGCGCCGCCCGGGGCGGCGCGGGTTGACTTCAACCGAGAGCGCGTGGTACTACACGCGCCGTCCATCCCGGGCGCCCGGCGCCCCTGCACGGAGGCTTCTGCATGTCACGCCACGATTCGATTGGCCGGAGACAGTTCCTCGAGGAAACCACGTTGCTTGCCGCCGTGGCCTCCGGCCTCGGGGCGGCCCGCCCCGCGGCGGCCCAGATCAACAACTCGGCCTCCCTGTCGGTGAAGCCCGTGAGGCTCGGGTTCATCGGGGTCGGGATCCGGGGCACGCTGCTGATGGAGGCCGCCAAGGGGATCGCCGGCGCCGAGATCGTCGCTGCCGCCGACTGCTACAAGGGCCACCTCGACCGCGCCAAGGAGCTGATCTCGCCCTCGATCCAGACGACCGGCGACTATCGCCAGGTCGTCACCAGGCCCGACATTGACGCGGTGGTGATCGCGACGCCCGACCACTGGCACCTGCAGATGACGCGCGAGGCGCTGGCTGCAGGCAAGCACGTCTACATAGAGAAGCCGATGACGCACTCGTGGGAGGAGGGGGAGGCCTTCATCGAGGCAGCCGAGAAGAGCGGCAAGGTGCTGCAGGTGGGCAGCCAGTACCCGAGCATGGGATGCACCCGTGAGGCGGCAGAGCTGATCAAGAGCGGCCGCCTCGGCCAGGTGACGCTGATCGAGGGACGCATCCACCGCAACACGGCCACCGGCGCGTGGTACTACCCGATTCCCCCTGACGCCTCGCCCGAGACGGTGGACTGGAAGAGCTTCCTCGGCCCCGCCCCGGCGCGGGAGTTCGACCTCCGCCGGTTCTTCCAGTGGCGGCTGTTCTGGGACTACTCCGGCGGCCTGCCGACAGACCTCTTCGT
Organism: Vicinamibacterales bacterium; assembly: GCA_029974175.1. Lineage (GTDB taxonomy): Bacteria > Acidobacteriota > Vicinamibacteria > Vicinamibacterales > Fen-181 > JARKSS01. The sequence continues at coordinate 15,427 of JARKSS010000047.1, read as the reverse complement.
CCACCTGATCACTGCCGTGCACTACATGATGGGCGTGCAGGAGCCGGAGAGCGTCGTCAGCCTTGGCGGCATCTACCACTGGAAGGAGTACCGCGAGGTTCCCGACCAGATGACCGCGCTGGTGCGCTACCCCGAGGGGTTCGTCCTGCAGCTGACCAGCACGGCCAACAACGGCCATCCCGCGCCGCTGCTGAAGTTCTACGGCACCGCCGGGACGATCGAGTTCAACGGCGACTCGTTCACCTACTTCTACGAGCCGCGCGGCGAAAGCTTCGGCTACTCCACGCACTCGTGGCCCGAGGCGACCATCGCCGAGTTCAAGCGGCGCATGAGGCTCAACGACAGGCTGCAGCCGATTGACGGCCCGGCCGTGGCGCCGCCCGTCGAGTACAGGGCCCCGAACGACGAAGACTCGACCCGGGCGCACATGCGGAACTGGATCGACGCGATCCGGACGGGGGGGAAGCCGGTCGAGGACGCGCGGGCGGGTCACCACGCCGCGCTCGTCGGCCACATGTGCAACCTGTCCTACAAGTCGGGCAAGCCGGTGACGTGGAACAAGAAGACCAGGAAGGTGGAGACGCAGGGCTGAGGCTTGTAGGCGCAGGGCCAAAGCCCTGCGGTTGCCGCTGATTCCCGGCACACTGGCGACTTCCGGCGGCGCTGATTCAGGCTGCCGGGTATCAGCGGCAAGCGCAGCCCTTCAGGGCTGCGCTCTTTCCAGCAGTTCGATCATCTCCGCGTCGGCGGGCGGGAAGGTGAGGTTGCGCAGGTGGGCGCGCGCAACCCACCGGATCTCCTGGCCGAGCAGCGGCCGCGGCTCGCCATCGATCTCGCACTTGAAAAAGACCAGCTCCAGCCGCCGGTCACCGTAGGCGTAGAGGGTGCGGTGGATCTCGTCGCCCACCACCGCGCCGACGCCCAGCTCCTCGCGCAGCTCGCGCGCCAGGCAGGCGCGGGTCTCCTCCCCGGGCTCGGATTTCCCACCGGGGAACTCCCAGTGGCCGGCCAGGTGCGTCCCCTCGAGACGCCGCGTGACGAGAAGCCGCCCATCACGCTCGACCACGGCGGCCGTCACCACGGTTGGCGCTTCCAGGGTCACGACGCAAGGCCCTCGCGCGAGGCGCAGAGCGACCGTACGGGGCACGCCGCGCACCGCGGATTCCGTGGAGCGCACACCATGGCGCCGAGGTCCATCAGCCCCTGGTTGAAGTCAAAGACGTGTTTTCGCGGGAGCAACGCCTCCGAGATTGCCCAGAGGCGCTTGCGGGTGGCGTGCTGGCGCGGGTTGCCGCCGCCCACGAACACGCGGAAGAGCACCCGGGCCACGTTGGTGTCGAGGATGGCCGCCCGGCGGCCGAACGCGAAACTGCGGATCGCCCCGGCCGTGTAGCGCCCGATCCCCTTGAACCCAAGCAGCGTCTGCTCGTCTTCCGGGAGCTGCCCACCGTACCGCGTCACCGCCTCGCGGGCAATCGAGTGCAGACGCCTCGGCCTGATGTTGTAGCCGAGCGGATACCACGTGCGGACCACCTCGTCCACGGGAGCGGCGGCCAGCGATTCGAGCGAGGGGTACTTCGCCAGCCACTCCTGGTACTTCGGCAGCACCCGATCCACTTGCGTCTGCTGGAGCATGATCTCGGAGACGAGCACGTGGTAGGGATCGGCGGGCCGGCGCCACGGCAGGTCGCGCCCGTTGGCTCGATACCAGGCGAGCAGGCGTCGCCTGAAGGCCGCCCGGCGTGAAGGCGCGGGCAGCTCGCCCCCGTTTCCCGCCTGCCGCCCGTTCCGCGCCCGCAGCGCCGCCGCTCGCCCGCCTCGCGCCATCCAGCTACTACCTTACCCGTCTTCGGTTCAGGCTGGAAGGTGGCTCCGGGCCTCGCGGCGTCTCGCCTCGCGGCCGCGCCCTCCTGTTATCACCGTATAATTCCCGCGTGAAGATCTACACCCGGACGGGGGACGCCGGCGAAACGGCGCTGTTCGACGGCCGCCGTGTGCCGAAGTCGGACCTCCGGGTCGAGGCCTACGGCGAGGTGGACGAGCTGAACGCCCTCGTCGGCCTGGTGGTGGCCGAGGGGCTGGACGAGGACCTCGCCGCGATGCTGCGCGCCGTCCAGCGCGACCTGTTCGCCTTGGGTGGGCGGCTCGCCGACCCCGCCGGGAAGATTGCCGGAAGGGTCGGCAAGGTCACCGTTGGCGCCGCCGACACCGCCCGCCTCGAGGAGTGGATCGACACGCTCGAGGGCGAGCTGACCGCGCTGCGCCACTTCATCCTGCCGGGCGGTACGCGCGCCGCCTCGCTGCTCCACGTCTGCCGCACCGTCTGCCGCCGCGCCGAGCGGCGCATCGTGCAGCTTGGAAGCGAGGCCGTCGAGCCTTCGCTGCTCGCCTACGTGAACCGGCTGTCCGACTTTCTCTTCGTCCTGGCGCGGGCGGCGAACCGCCGTTCCGGCGTGACGGAAACCGAATGGTGACGCCGTCTCCGGGCATCCGGCTTAACGAGGCGTACGCCGTATGCGAGCGCCTCGCGAGGCGTCACTACGAGAACTTCCCGGTGGCGTCGTGGCTGCTGCCGGCCCGGATGCGGCCGCACGTGGCCGCCGTGTACGCCTTCGCCCGCGTGGCCGACGACTTTGCAGACGAGGGGGCAAGGACGCCCGCTGAACGGTTGGCCGCCCTCGATGCGTGGGAGAGAAGGCTCGAGGAGGCAGGCGAAGGCCGGCCGCCCGCACGCGAGCCCATACCAGACCTGCTGCCGCCCGATACCGACGCCGTCTTTGCCGCGCTCGGGCACACGATCGCCGCCTGCCGCCTGCCGGTATCGCTCTTCCAGGACCTGCTGAGCGCGTTCAGGCAGGACGTCACGAAGCAGCGGTACGTGTCGTGGGAGGAGGTGCTCGACTACTGCCGCCGATCGGCGAATCCGGTCGGCCGCATCGTCCTTCGGATTGCCGGCTGCTGCGACGGACAGCTCGACGCCTCGTCCGATGCCTTGTGCACGGCGCTGCAGCTGACCAACTTCTGGCAGGACCTCGAGCGGGACCGCGACAAGGGAAGGCTGTACGTCCCGCTCGATGAATGCGCGGCCGCCGGCGCGAACCTCTCCGACCTGGCTGCCGGGCGTCTCACGCCAGCGTGGCGGAACGTGCTGGAACGAGCCTCCGCCCGCACCGCCTTGCTCTTCGAGAAGGGGCGGCTGGTGTGCGACCGCGTGCCGGGGCGCCTGCGTCTCGAGCTTCGGTTGACCTGGCTGGGCGGCAGGAGGATTCTCGAGCGCCTCGAGCGCAACGGCTTCGATGTGTTCCACAGCCGCCCGACGCTCGGGGCGGCCGATCTGCCGCGGCTCGCCTGGCGGGCGCTGGCCTGGCGCCGTGCGACATGAGCGGGCGTAACACCAGCTTCTACTACTCGTTCCTGGTGCTGCCGCCGGAGAAGCGTGCGGCGATCGTCGCCGTCTGGGATTTTTGCCGCGCGGTGGACGACGCCGTGGACGAGGCCGTGGGGTCGAGCGAGGCCGAGGTGCGCGCCGAGGGCGAGCGCCAGCTGGCTTCGTGGCGGCGCGAGCTGGCCGCCTGCTTCGGCCCCGAGGAGCCGTGCACGTCCCAGGGCCGGGCGCTGAAGCAGCACGTTGTCCCGTTCGGCCTGCCCCGCCACGCCCTCGAGGCCGTGATCGACGGCGTGGCCATGGACCTCGAGCGCACCCGCTACGCCACCTTCGACGACCTGCGCGAGTACTGCCTCCGCGTCGCGTCGGCGGTCGGCCTCGTCTGCATCGAGATCTTCTCGTACCGCGATCCCCGTGCGCGCCAGTACGCGGTTGACCTCGGGATCGCCCTGCAGCTGACCACCATCATCCGCGACGTGGCGACCGACCTGCGCCGCGGGCGGATCTACCTCCCGCTCGACGAGCTGGCCTCGCACGGCTGCACCGAGGACGACCTGCGGGCTGGCGTGGTCACCGGCCGCGTGCGCGCGCTGCTCGCCTTCCAGGCGGCCCGCGCGCGAGACTACTACCGGCGGGCCGACGCCTCGCTGCCGCCTGCCGACCGGCGGCGCCTCGTCGCGGCAAGGATCATGGGCGCCATCTACGAGGCGACGCTTCGCCGGGTTGAGCGTTCGGGCTACGACGTGTTCTCGCGGAAGATCGGGCTGCCTCGCTGGCAACGCGCGGCAATTGCCGCCCTCGTGTGGGCAAAGACGATGGTGGGCCGGTGATGCAGGCGCGGCCTTCACCCGACGTGGTGGTCGTTGGCGGCGGGTTGGCCGGCCTCACCGCTGCCGCCGCCCTGGCAAGCCGCGGCGTCCGCGTGCGGGTCTTCGAAGCCAGGCCGGTGCTGGGCGGCCGCGCCTCGTCGTTCACCGATCCTGTCACCGGCGAGCGCGTGGACAACGGCCAGCACCTCATGCTCGGGTGCTACTCCGAGACCTTTGCGTTCCTCGAGCGGATCGGGGCGCGGTCGTCGGTGCGTGTCGAGACCACGCTCGAGGTCGGAATGGTGGACCGCGCGGGCCGGTCGAGCGTGCTCCGCTGCCCAGCCCTTCCCTCGCCGCTGCACCTGCTCGCCGGCCTGGCCCGGTGGGACGCCGTTGGCTGGGCCGACCGGCTCTCGGCGCTGGCGGTGGCCCGGCCGCTGCGCCAGGCCCAGCGCTTCCTGAGGACCGGCGAGGGATCGCTGCCCGCGTCACCCGGCGAGACGGTCTCGGCATGGCTCGAACGCCACAGGCAGAGCGCCCGGCTCCGCGAGATGCTCTGGGAGCCACTGGCGCTGGCGGCGTTGAACCAGGATGCCCGCGAGGCGGCAGCCCCGGTGTTCGTGCGCGTGCTCGCGCAGATGTTCGGACCCGACCCGCGCGACTCGGCGATCGCGGTGCCGCTGCTTCCGCTCACCGAGCTGTACGCCGAGCCGGCGCAAAGGTACATCGAGGCGCGCGGTGGGCACGTCTCGACCTCGGCGCCCGCACGCGTGCGAATCTCGGGCGGGCGTGTCGAGGCGGTAGAGGCCGGTGGAGAGCGCTGGACCCCGGCAGCCGTCGTGGTGGCCGTGCCCTGGTTTGCCCTCGACGACACGCTGGTTGGCGAGACAGGGCCGGTGTCGTCCGTGCTGGCGGCGGCGCGCGCGATGCGCCCGTCGCCCATCGTGACGGCCAACCTCTGGTTCGACCGGCCGGTCATGGAAGTGGCTTCGGTCGGCCTGCCCGGCCGCGCGTTCCAGTGGGTGTTCGACAAGCGGCAGGTGTTCGGCGACCACGCCTCGCACCTTTCCTGCGTGTCGAGCGGCGCAGCCGCGCTCGTGACGCGATCGAACGAGGAGCTGGCGGCGCAGGCGCGAGATGAACTGGCGGCGGCGCTTCCCGCCGTGGCCGGCGCAAAGGTGCTTCGCGCCGTGGTGGTGCGCGAGCGGCGCGCCACCTTCTCGCTGGCTCCGGGAGAGCCCGCACGCCCCTCCACCCGTACCGAGATTCCCGGCTTGTTGCTTGCCGGCGACTGGACCGGGACGGGGCTGCCTGCGACAATCGAGGGTGCTGTGCTCAGCGGGCACCGGGCGGCGGAAGAGCTGTACTGAATACCGTCGTGCTGGCGGTGCCGAAAGTGCTGAGGGCCTGGGCCCTGCGCCGCTATTAGCGCGGTGAGCTTTGGGTCGCGGGTTCTACGCGCGCATGCGTACCCTGATCCCTGGTCCCTGTCCATGAACTCCGTCGTCGTCCACTACCAGGAAGTTGCGCTGAAGGGGAAGAACCGGCCCTGGTTCATCTCGCGGCTGGTTGCCAACCTCCGCGCTGCGGTGGCCGATCTCGACGTGAGGTCGGTCAGGCCGCTGGTGGGGCGCATCGAGCTGACGCTCGGCCCGACGGCGAAATACGACGAGGTGCGGGACCGCATCCAGCACGTGTTCGGCGTCGCCAACTGCTCGCGGGCCGGCCGCTCGGGGCGGAGCCTGGACGAGATGGCGCAGGCAATCCTGGCCGACGCGCGTGACCTCGAGCCCGAGTCGTTCCGTGTCTCGGTTCGCCGAGCCGACAAGCGCTACCCGCTGCGCTCCCCGGAAGTGGAGCGCGAGGTCGGCGGACGCATCAAGCAAGCGCGCGGGTGGAAGGTCAACCTCGACAACCCGGCGTTGACGGTCGGGATCGAGATCCTCAACGACCACGCGTTCTACTTCTTCGGCAAGGACAAGGGGCCGGGCGGCCTGCCAACCGGGTCGGGCGGCAGGGTGGCGTGCCTCCTTTCGGGGGGCATCGACTCGCCGGTGGCGACCTGGCGGATGATGAAGCGCGGCTGCCAGGCGCTCTTGGTCCACTTCCACAGCTACCCGTTCCTGTCGCGCGCCTCGCAGGAGAAGGCGCGCGAGCTGGCCGCCCTGCTGACACGCTACCAGCTGCACAGCCGCCTGTTCCTGGTTGCCTTCGGCGAGATTCAGCGCCAGGTGGTGCTGAGCGTACCGGCCGCGCTCCGCGTCGTCGTCTACCGCCGCCTCATGCTCCGCATTGCCGAGCGCATCGCGAAGGACCAGGGCGCGGGGGCGTTGGTGACCGGCGAGGTCATCGGCCAGGTGGCATCGCAGACCCTCGAGAACATGTCGGTGATAGGGTCGGTGGCCTCGCTGCCCGTGCTGAGGCCGCTGGTTGGCATGGACAAGGAGGAGATCGTGGCGCAGGCCGAGCGAATCGGCACCTACGAGATCTCGATCGTGCCCGACCAGGACTGCTGCCAGCTCTTCACCCCGAAGCACCCGGCCACCCGTGCCCGCCTCGACGAGGTGCTGGCGGCCGAGGGCCTGCTGCCCGTGGAGGAGCTGGTGGCCGGGGCCGTCGCGGCTGCCGAAGTGGAGGAGTTTGCGTTTCCGGCTGCGGCCACCCCCGCGGGCGAAGGCACGCGGGGATGAAGGCGCTCGAGTACGCCGGTGTGAGCGCGGCCCTTCTGCTGGCGCTGTGGGGCGTGGCCTGGCAGAACTACCTGCTGTTCCACGCGCTCGTCGAGTTCGCCTCGGTCGCGGTCGCGTCGGCGATGTTCGCGGTCGCCTGGAACTCCCGCCGCTTCTCGGCCAACGGCTACCTGACGTTCCTCGGCATCTCGATGCTGCCGGTGGCAGGCATCGACCTGTTCCACACCCTCTCCTACAGGGGGATGGGGGTGTTCGGCCCGCTCGGCGCCGACCGGGCAACCCAGTACTGGATTGCCGGCAGGGCGCTCGAGGCAGCCATCTACCTTGTCTCGCCCTTCTTCCTGACCCGGCGGGTTGGTGCGTGGAGGACACTGCTCGCATCGACCGGCATCGGCGTCGCGCTCGCGCTTTCGATCGTGCCGCTCGGCGTGTTCCCGACGGCTTACGTGGACGAGGGGCCCCGGCAGGGCCTGACGCCGTTCAAGATCGGCGCCGAGTACGTCATCTGCGTCGCCCTCCTTGCCGGCGGGGTGTTGCTGTGGAGACGCCGCGACCGCCTCGCCGTGCCGACCTACTGGCTGGTCCTGTCGGCGATCGTCACCAAGATCCTCTCCGAGCTTGCCTTCACGCAGTACGTCGGCGTCTACGGCGACTTCAACAAGCTCGGCCACCTCCTCAAGGTTGCCTCGTCGTACCTCGTGTTCAAGGCGGTCGTCGAGGGGAGCCTTCGCACGCCGTACCAGGTCCTGTTCCGCGACCTGCAGCAGCAGGAAGAGACGCTCCAGGCGAGCGAGCGGCGGTACCGCTCGCTGGTGGAAATGTCGCCTGACGCGCTGCTCGTGACCCGCGACGATCGGATCGAATACGCCAACCCTGCCGCGGTCGAGCTGTTCGGCGGCACATCGCCGGACGAGATCGTCGGGCGCTCGCCATCCAGCCTTTTCCACTCCGAGTACCACCCCAAGATGCGGGAGCGGATGGCCACGCTGATGGAGGGGCGGCCCATGCCGCTCGTCGAGAGCCGTGTCGTGCGCCTCGACGGCCGGGTCCGCGACGTCGAGGTGGTGGCCACCCCGTTCGACGATGCCCAGGGGCGGGCGATCCAGGTGATCCTGCGCGACATCACCGAGCGGAAGCGCACGCGCGAGGAGCTGCGCGAGAACGCGCGGCGGCTCGAGGAAGCCAGCCGCATGAAGGACGAGTTCCTGGCCACGCTCTCGCACGAGCTTCGGACGCCCCTCAACGCCATCCTGGGGTGGTCGGAGATCCTGCTCCAGGGAACCCTTGACGCCGCGCAAGCCCGCCGCGCGCTGGAGGTGATCGCGCGCAACGCCAGGGCCCAGACGGCGCTCATCGGCGACGTGCTCGACGTCTCGCGCATCATCAGCGGCCGGCTGCGGCTGAACATGCGCGACACCGACGCGGTTGACGCGCTTCGCGCGGCCCTCGACACCGTGAGACCTGCGGCCGAGGCGCGCCGCATCCAGGTGGTGGCCGAGCTGCCCGAACGCTCGCCCATGCGCGCAGATCCCGACCGCCTTCAGCAGGTCTTCTGGAACCTGCTGTCGAACGCCGTGAAGTTCACGCCCGAGGGTGGCCGAATCGACGTCTCGTGCCACCACGACGGCGATCACGTCGTGTTCGAGGTGCGCGACACGGGCGAGGGGCTCGATCCGTCGGCGCTCGAGCACCTCTTCGAGCGTTTCTGGCAGGCCGACCGTTCCACCTCGCGCCGCCACGGCGGCCTCGGTTTGGGCCTGGCCATCGTCCGGCACCTCGTCGAGCTGCACGGCGGGCAGATCCGCGCCGACAGCGCGGGGCCGGGCCGAGGCGCCACTTTCCAGGTGTCGCTTCCGATCCGCGGCGCCGCGGAGGCGCCGTCCCCTGGCGAGGGTGGCCAGGCGTCGGCGGGCGACGAGCGGCTCGCGGGCATGGGTGCGCTGGACGGTCTCAAGGTGCTCGTCGTGGACGATGACACGGATGCTCGCGACGTGGCGGCCGCATCGCTGCAGAGCCTGGGTATCGCCGTCGAGCTTGCCGACACCTCGGCCGCAGCGCTTCGAATCGTTTCCGAATGGCGTCCCGACGTGATCGTCGCCGACATCGGGATGCCAGGCGAGGACGGCTACCACTTCGTGCGGCAGTTGCGCGCGCTAGGAGCCGACCGTGGCGGCCTGACGCCCGCCATCGCCCTGACGGCGTACAGCCGGCCCGAGGACCGGCGGCGAGCGCTCGAGGCCGGGTTCGGCGACTACCTCCCCAAGCCGGTATTGCCGCACACGCTCGCGGCTGCCATCGCGCGAGCCGCAGGGCGCACGCAGACGTAGGACGCGGCCGGGGCCGGGACCAACCTCGCCTGCTTCCCCGTGCACGTCCCGATATAATGGTTCGACATGTCGATCCTCAAGGTCGCACGCATGGGTCACCCCGTGTTGCGCGAGCGCGCCCGCCGTGTCGAGCCGACCGAGATCAAGTCGCCCGCCTTCCAGAAGCTGGTGGACGACATGATCGAGACGATGCGCGAGTACGACGGGATTGGGCTTGCCGCGCCGCAGGTGCATGAGAAGATTCGCCTCGCGATCATCGGGATCGAAGACGGCGAAGGCCGCGAGCGGCACATCCGCGTGCTGCCGGTGATCAACCCTGAGCTGACGCCGATCGGCCGCGACACCGCCGAGGACTGGGAGGGATGCCTGAGCCTGCCCAACCTGCGCGGCCGAGTCGTCCGCCCGGACAGGGTCCAGCTGCGTGCCCTCGACCGCCGTGGGAACCGGATCGAGCTGGACCTCGAAGGGTATACGGCGCGGGTCGCGCAGCATGAGATCGATCACCTCGACGGTGTACTGTTCATCGACCGGATGAAGTCGCTCGAGACCCTGACCTTCATGGACGAGTTCGCGAAGCACTGGGCGCACCAGGACGACTAGGGGTCGGGATTCGGGATTCGGGATTCAGGATTCGGGAGTCAGGATTCGGGAGTCAGGGATCAGGATTCGGAAGTCAGAAGTCGGGGCGAGGACCACATGATCAGAATCTTCGGCAAGGACACCTGACCGTACACCCGGGCCGCCCGTGAGGATTTCCGGCGGCGAGGCGTGGAGGTCGAGTACGTCAACGTGAAGAAAGACCGCGCGGGCCTCGAGCAGATGCTGGCCCACACCGCGGGTCGCCGCGACGTCCCCGTCATCGTCGACGGGGAGAAGGTCACCATAGGCTGGGGCGGGACCTGAGGGGTGTGAAGCCACGCTGCCGGTGGCAGCGGAAGTAAAGCCCCCACCCTTGCCTGCTTCGGGCAGCTGCCGCGAGCCGTGCGAAGGCCTGGAAGCTCACGACTCGGGCTTCAGCCGGGCGGCCGCGCACGCGGTCACGAAGTAGATTCCCGCCAGCGCCCAGAGTGTCCACCACTCAACGCGAACCTGGGCCAGCGTCGCGCCCATCTGCGTCATCCTGATCACGCCCGGGATGGCCGACGTGCTGGGCAGCGCTCGCCCGGCCGTGGCCAACCATCCCGGCAGCGACTCCACGGGCCAGGCAAACCCGGCCAGGAAGACCGCCGGCAGCGAGGTCCACAGCAGAAGGTGGATCGAGGCCTCGCGTGTCTTGAAGAGCGGGCGAAGGGTGAACGCGAAGAAGATCGAAGCCAGCAGGAACGGCAGGACGAACGACGCGAGGCTGGCGGCCCCGGATTTCGCCGGGAAACCGTACAGGCCGTAGACCACGCCGAAGTAGAAAAGGGCGTGGACGGCATACGGTGCCAGGTAGACCAGCGCCCGTCCCGCCACCTTCGCGGCCGCGCAGGAGGCGGCGCGGTCCGGCGCCTCGGGCTTCTCCCTCAGCGTCCCGCCCACCATGCCGATGCCGACGAGCAGGGTCTGCTGGAGGATCAGGACCAGCACGCCGGGAACGACGTACGCGGCGTAGCTCTCGGTGCGGTTGAAGAGCGGCCTGACCGAGAGCGGCAGCGGGTCGCGTGCGCGAAGGGCCTGGCCGGCGCCCATCCCCCCGCCCTGCAGGCGCCGGATCTCGATGCCCGCCGAGAGCGTGCCCACCGTTTCCGAGAATCCCGTCAGCACCTGCCGGTAGGCGAGGAAGTAGCCGGCATCGACGTATGCGGGCACGATCGCGCGCTCGCCGCGCCGGATCTGGCGCTCGAATCCCGGCGGCACCACCAGGAAGCCGCCGACCTCTCCCTGGCGCACCAGCCTGGCGGCCTCCCCTGTCGTCGCGACCCGCGTGGTGACCGACAGCAGCTGGTGCGCGTCAGCCATCCTCACAAGGTCGCGGCTGAGGTCGCTGCCGTCGAGGTCCACGACTGCGACGGGCACCTCCTCTAGCACCTCGTGCCAGTAGGGGACTGGGTAGAGCGCCGCGTACAGGAACATCGCGCCGACCAGCACCAGCAGCACGCCGACGTCATGTCTCAGCCGGTCGAACTCGGCCGCGGCCTCGCGGAGGATCGTTCTCACAGCCTCCCCCAATAGCGCGGGTCGCTGGCCACCCGGCGCAGCCGCCACAGCGATGCCGCGACGCCGGCCGCGGCGAAGGCCGCCAGCACCGTCAGCGGCGCCAGCGAAACGCCGGACGGCGCATTCCTGATGCCCTGGTTCACCAGGATCCGGAGGTAGTGGGTCAGTGGAAGCAGTTCGCCCCACAGGCGGCCCGCGGCCGGCATGCCGATCGTCGGGAAGGTGATGCCGACGAACGCGAAGGCGGGGGCCGCGTAGACCGCCGACGCGCTGCTGGCGAGACGCAGGTTCGCGAACCAGACCGCGAGCGCGAGCCCCATGGCCAGGTAGGCGATCACGAAGAGGAACGTGGCCATGCCGAGCAGAGCCGGGCTGCCGCCGAGCGGGACGCCCATCCGGCGTTCGAGCACCGCAAGCATCGCCAGGCCGAGGGCCGTGAAGTACACGGCGTACGGCGTCAGCTTGCCCACGACCGCCGGGAACGCGCGCCCGCCCGCCGCGTCGAGCCAGGCTCCCGCCGTTCCCTTCTTCAGCTCGTCTCCCACGGCGTACACCGCGACGAGCAGGACGAAGATCTGGAACGAGGCGGGCAGCAGCGCCGTCAGCAGGTACGAGACGTAGTCGAGGCGTGGGTTGAAGAGCGTGTGGTAGTCGAGGCGCACCGGCTCGAAGCGGGCGAGCGCCGCGCGCGGCGGCTCGCCGCGAGCCTGGCGGCCTTTCACCTCGAGGCCCGCTGAAACGGTGGCCACCGCCGTGCGCAGGTCGCGCCGGATCAGGCTGGCCGGCAGCAGCGCCTGCGCGTTGAGGTAGCCGGTTGTCGCAGGGGCCTGGCCGCGCCGCGCCTCGCGTTCCATGCCGAACGGCAGCACGACCACCGCATAGACGTGGTTCTCGAGGACCAGCGCCCGCGCTTCCTCGATGCTCGCGGGCCGCGCCGCCACCCTCATGGACGACGTGGCGTCAATTGCCCGGACGATCTGCCGCGACAGCGCGCTGCGGTCGTGGTCCACCACGGCCACCGGGAGATCACGCGGCACGCCGCCGGAGAAGATCGAGGCGAGGAGCCAGTACGACGCCAGCGGCAGCACCACGAGGAGCCACAGGTAGTAACGGTCGGAGGCAATCCGCCGAAGCTCCCGCCGCGCGACCTTCAGCACGTCTCCCTCACCGGCCGTCCACGCCGAGGCCGCGGACGACGATCGCGCTCATGCCGGGCCGAAGGCCGGCAACCGCGGTCCGCGGCCGTGCGCGAACTTCGAAGGTCTTGAGGTCGAACCCGCCCTGCGCGCTGCTCGGCCGCCACGTGGCGAAGTCGCCGAGCGGCGCCACGTACGACACCTCGAGGTCCACCTGCCGATCGCCGAGCGCCGGCACGCGCACGGTGATCGGCGAACCGATCGAGATCCCTGCAAGCTTGTCCTCGCGCACCTGGAGGACCACCCAGATGTCCTGGAGGTCGAGCAGCGTCACCACCGGGTAGCCGGCCGGCACCACCTCGCCAGGCTCGGCGTTCTTCCGGTACACCTCGCCGGCGGCCGGCGCCAGGATCGTCGTCTCGGCCAGCGCGGCTTGCACCTCGGAGATCGCGCCCGCGGCGCGGTCCACCAATGCCGCGGCCGCAGCCTTGTCCTCGGCGCGTGCCCCGGCCTCGGCCATGTCGAGGGCGGCGCGCGCGGCGTTCTCGGCTTCACGCGCGGTCTTCCACTGCGCCTCGGCCTCGTCGCGCCGCTGCGCGGGCACGACACCGTCGGCGTGCAGGCGCTCGAGGCGCCGGAAGGTCTTCTCGGCCAGGTCGGCGGCGTGACGGGCGCGCTCCCACATGCTGCGCGCCTGCCGGACTTCCTCCTCCCGCGCGCCACGGTAGGCCTTGTCGCGCTGTGCCGCGGCTGCCTCGCGCGCAGCGCGCGCCTGGTCGAGGCGGGCCTGCACCTCGGGGCTTTCAATCCGTGCCACGAGGGCGCCGCACTCGACGCGCTGCCCCTCGCGGACTTCGATCGAGGCAAGGCGGCCGGCCAGCTTGCCCGACACGTTGATCAGGGTGCCCTCGACCTGCCCCTGCAGGACTTCCGGGACGGGCCGGGACACGGCCGAGGCCCAGGCCCACAAACCAGCGACGATGACGGCAACGGCAACGAGGCCGAGGACGACACGGACGATTCGCATGTGGTTCACCGCTGCGGCTCCATCACGACAGCGCCGACCGGCTTGCCCTGCTGGAGCAGCAGCTCGAACCGGTCGGCTTGCCCGCTTGCCTCGAGCAGGTCGGCCAGCGCGACGTCGAACTCGTAGGCCGCGGCCAGCCGCTCGAGCTCCGCGTGCGCAAGCGCCAGGCGGGCATCGACCACCTCGAGCGAGGTGGCGAGTCCTTCCTCGAAGGCCCGCGTGCGCACGCGCAGGTTCTCGCGCGCGAGGTCGAGCGAGGCGGCCAGGGCCTCGAACTGCTCGCGCGACCGCTCGACCTCCCGGTAGCGCTTCTCGACCAGCGTCGCCACGTCGCGGCGGGCACGCGCCTCGAGCGTCTCGACCCGCGCCAGCTGCAGGCGTGCGGCCGCGGTATCGTGCTTCCGGGCAAAGCCGTCGAACAGGGTGAAGGTGGCCCCGACGCCGGCCGCCCAGGCCGGGTCGAGCAGCGTCAAACCTTCCTCGTGCAGCTCCCGCTTCGCGAACAGGTAGACGTCGGGGCGCCAGCGCGCCCGCTCGGCGGCCACGGCCTGGCTTGCCAGCGTCCGCTGCGCGGCAAGGCGGGCGAAGGCGGGGTGGTGGCGCGAGGCGTTGGCCTGGAATGCGTCGAGGGGGTCGAGGCGATCGACGATGAAGAGGGGCGACGAGGGATCGCCGGGCGCCTCCTCGCAGAGGATGTTGGCCAGCGCGGCCCGCGCAATCGCGAGATCGTGGCCGGCCCGCTTCAACTGCCGATCGGCCTCGCTGCGGGCCACCTCGGCGTGCAGCCGCTCGGCCTTCGAGATGAGCCCTTCCTCCTCGAGGCGGCGTGCCTCGTAGAGGTGGCGGTCGAGGCCCGCGAGCACCGCCGCCCTGACCTCGTGCGCCGCGCTGGCCAGGCGGACCGCGAAGTAGCGGCGCACCAGCTCGGACGAGAGCGACTGAGCGGCCTGACGCTGCTGATGCTGGGCGTCGGCGATGCGCGCCTCGGCGGCACGGTTGGCGGCGGTGACCTTCCCTCCCGTGTAGATCGGCCACGTCGCGCGGATGTCGACCTTCCAGAACGACTCGCCCTGCACTTCCTGCACGAACGGGGGGACGCGCGACGCGGGCACCTGCGGGTGGAGCGCGAGAATGGCCTTGCGAATCGGGTCGAGGTCGATCTCGATCGGTTCGTCGATCCGGGTGAACTGCCCCGTCAACTCCACCTTGGGCAGGTACAGGCCCTTGCGGGCCTCGCGCTCCTCGCGGCGCTGGCCAACCTCCTGGCCCGCCGCGCGCAGCGTCTCGTGGGCCGAGAGCATGCGCTCGAGCGCCTGGGAAAACGACAACGGCCCGCCCTGCTGCGCGAGCGCGGACGTTGTCGCTGCGAGCACCGCAAGCACCGCCAGGCTCGCCGCGAGCCTTCCGGTCCTCCGCCCCCCGGCCTTCGCCCGGCCCGTGTTCCTCGCCATCGAGTGCATCACGCTGCTACCGTCCTTCCGACCGAAGCCACTCGCGCAGGTAGGCGGGGCAGCCGACGATCCTCACGCGCCGGCCCGCTCCCTTCGAAAAGAAGTGGACCGCCTCCCGATCGACCAGGCGGACCTTCGAGAGATCCACCACCACGGAGCCGCCGCCCGATGCGTGCTCCGCGGCGAGCCTCTCCATCTCGGGGAGCGACGCGCGATCCAGCGTGCCGCTCAACAGCAGCCGCACACCGCCGGCAGTCGGGGCAACCTCGATCCTGAACATACCGACCGGATGCACATCAATCGGCGTTCCAGGTCGAATTGCATCGTTTTTCGAGCAAGTTCGGCTGACGGCCGCCTCGACGCGTCACGAAGGTTCGTGAATTTACGAAGTGTCGTGACGGGGGTTGGGATTGCATCGTGCAGAGGGTGCAGAGGGTGCTGAAGGTGCCGAAGGTGCTGGTGC